>JADZBJ010000209.1 GCA_020852155.1 Saprospiraceae bacterium
GAGATTGTCTCATAAGTCATAAAATCGAGCAAATTAGTTTAACCGCTAATGACGCTAAATACGCTAAGTTTTTGATTTTCAATATTTTGCGTATTTAGCGTCATTAGCGGTTAATTATAAAAAGCACAGAATCGCTACTTATGAGACAGCCTCCATAAAAAACCCAATCGAATCAATCGAATCAATCGAATCAATCAATCATACATTTCTTCAATTTCCTTGCTGAATTTCTGCATGATGACCCGGCGTTTGAGTTTGAGCGTCGGCGTCAGTTCGCCTTCTGTGCCGTCGGATTTTACTGACTCCCATTGATCGGGCAACAAGGCAATTTTGCGCACTTGTTCGTAGTGACTGAAATACGGATTAATGCGCTCGGCCAACTGATAGTAACGCTCAATAACACGCTTGTCTTTGACCATTTCCTTCATATTCGTCCAGGTAATGCCGTGTTTTTGGCACCAGGCTCGCAGGCCTTCTTCCGCAGGAACGATCAGCGCGGATACGAATTTCAAATTTTCGCCGACGATCATAATCTGCTCCACCAGCCGGTGTTCCTTAAAGGCTGATTCAATGGGCGTTGGGGCGATATATTTACCGCCGCTGCTTTTGAGCAATTCCTTTTTACGGTCTGTAATTTTCAGAAATTCCACGCCGCGACTGTTTTTCACGAAAGTGCCCACATCGCCGGTGGCAATCCAGCGGATGCCATCAATGACGCGTACCATTTCATCTGTTTTTTCCGGTTGCTTGTAATATCCCAGCATCGCGCCGGGTGTAAGCACCAGAATTTCGCCTTCGCCCTGCCTGTATTCCGCGCCGGTGTCTATTTTGACCGTGACACCTTCAAATATTGGCCCTACGGTACCCAACATGGAATGCCCCGGCTCATAACGATTGATACTGATGCCCGGAGCGACCTCGGTCATACCGTATGCCTCACGCACGGGAATACCTGCCGCATTGAAAACACGCATGATTTTGACCGGACAGGCGCTTGCTCCGGTGATAATGCCTTTCACGTTGCCGCCCAGTGCCTCGCGCCATTTTGAAAAAATAAGTTTGTCGGCAATTTTCCGCTTAAAGCCTGTGATAAAGTCGGTTTTTTGGTCAAAATCCCAATTTTCGGTCATATCAATCGCCCAGAAAAACAACGCTCGTTTGATACCGCTCAACTCCAGTCCTTTGTTGTAAATCCTGTCGTAAACCTTTTCGAGCAAGCGTGGTACGCAGGTAAAGAAATGCGGACGAATGGCTTTCAGATCGCCGTCTTCACCACCAAGATTGTCTGTACCGGTAAACGAAACACTGACGCCGCACAGGGTGTAAAAATAAACGGCTGCGCGTTCGAGCACGTGACTGACCGGCAAAAAACTAAGCACCCGATCGCCGGGGCCTATCGGCACAAACCGCTGAATGGACTCGACATTAAAGCCGATATTCCGGTGTGTCAGCATCACGCCTTTTGGATTACCCGTCGTGCCGGATGTATAAATCAGCGTACATAAATCACCGGACTTAATGGTCGCCTTGATGTTTTCCACCGCTGTCAGGTCAGCGCCTTCAGGCGCCATGAGCGTACTCCACAACGGGGCAATTTTATGCTCCTGAAAGCAGTAAATGTCGCGTAGCGAAGGCGTTTTCAATTTTGCCTGCGCAACTTTGTCGTACAGTCCATTATCGCCGACAAAGCACAACACGCATTCACTTTCATTCAGGATGTACTCATACTCGCGGGCACTGATGGTTGGATACATGGGTACATTTAGCACCCCTATTTGCATCAATGCAAGGTCAACAGCCACCCATTGCGGCGTGGTTTTATTGACGACTGTGGCCACCTTGTCGCCGGGTTTCAGGCCTGCGTTCAGCAATCCAGCACTCAGGCGATTGACCCATTCTACCATCTGGGCCGTACTGATATAATGCCACTCGCCGTTGACTTTGGAGCCAAAGGCTTTTTCCTGAGGACATGTTGCTAATTGGTCGTGGAGATAATCAAAAAGTCGTTTTTCGCTCATGAATTTACAGTGGAAGATATGAGTTATGAGTTATGAGTTGTTTTTTCATAGCTGTGCCAGGAGAAATCCTTCTTCGATGGCGCGTTTGGCATCCAGTTCTGAGGCCTCCTTCGCGCCGCCTATCAAATGAATCGCAATGCCGGCAGCCTGTAATGGTTCTTGTAACTCGCGTAGCGGATCTTGTCCGGCGCAAATGACCACATTTTCCACGTCAAGCACTTTGGGAAGGCCTTTGACCGTGATATGCAGCCCTGCATCGTCAATTTTCAGGTATTGTACTTCATTCCACATCTGAACGCCCCTGTTCTTCAAGGTTAATCGGTGCGCCCAGCCAGTCGTTTTTCCAAGACGGTCGCCAACCTTGTTTTTAGATCGCTGCAACAACCACAACTGCCTCGGCGACGTCTCTTTCTCAGGCATGGCCAAACCGCCTCTCACATCGTTATAGTTTGGATCAACGCCCCACTCGTTCAAAAATATCTGCCCGGCTGTTGAAGGAGCGGGAGGTGGCGCGGTTAAAAACATCGAAACATCAAACCCAATACCGCCTGCACCGATGATCGCTGCTGTTTTTCCAACAGTTTTGCGGCCAGTCAGCACATCCACATACGAAACCACTTTCGGATGGTCTATGCCTTCAATCCTGGGCATTCTGGGTAAAATTCCGGTAGCCAGCACCACCTTCGCAAATTGATTTTCAATTAGAAACGCCGCATTGACCCGTTGGTTCAAATGCAGGTGCACGCCGTTTTTTTCAATCATTCTGGAAAAATAGCGCAGTGTTTCCTGAAACTCCTCTTTGCCGGGAATGCGCTTGGCCAGGTTGAACTGTCCGCCAACTTCTCCTGAGGCTTCGTACAGATGCACTTCATGGCCAAGGGCTGCTAATTCAGTTGCGGCTGAAAGTCCGGCCGGACCAGCGCCCACCACGGCAATTTTTTGCGGAACCACCTGTTTTTTCGGCGTTTCAGGCGCACGCGTAGCACGCGGATTAACCAGGCAGGAAGCGTCTTTTCCTGAAAAAATATGATCCAGACACGCCTGATTACAAGCAATGCAGGTATTGATTTCATCGGCGCGCCCTTGCTCGGCTTTCTGCATAAAAGCAGGGTCGGCCAAAAACGGCCGGGCCATAGAAACCATATCGGCAAAACCGTCGCGCAGCAGCATTTCGGCAGTGTCGGGACTATTGATGCGGTTGGTGGTAATCAATGGAATGCTTACTTCGCTGCGCAGGCGCTGGGTCACGCGAGAAAAAGCCGCCCGCGGCACCATCGTGGCAATGGTCGGAATGCGCGCTTCATGCCAGCCGATGCCTGTATTCAGCATAGTTGCGCCGGCGCTTTCGAGGGCTTTAGCCAGTTGAACGACTTCTTCCCAGGTTGAACCTTCTTCAACCAGATCGAGCATGCTGACCCTGAAAATTACGATAAAATCCTTGCCCGCTTTTTCACGCACCTGCCGCATGATTTCGACCGGAAATTTCATTCGATTTTCGAAACTGCCACCCCAGTCGTCGGTGCGTTTGTTGGTGCGCGGCGCAACAAACTGGTTAATTAAATAACCTTCGCTGCCCATGATTTCGACGCCGTCATATCCGGCTTCACGGGCCAGCGCGGCGGTGTTGGCAAAATCCCCAATGGTTTCACGAATCAGTCGCGGACTCATTTCCCAGGGTTTGAAGGGCGAAATGTGCGCGCGAATTGGCGACGGCGCTACCAGAAACGGGTGCATACCGTAGCGACCGGCATGCAAGATTTGAAGGCAAATTTTACCGTCGGCATCATGGACGGCCTGTGTGACATTCTGGTGTGCGCGGGCCTCCGAATGCGTACTCAATTTAGCCCCGAAAGGCGCTAACCATCCCTGACGGTTGGGGGCAATGCCGCCTGTGACCATCAGTCCGGCGCCGCCGCGTGCGCGTTCAGCGAAATAATGCGCCATGCTGCGCAACTGGTCTTTGTGCTCTTCCAGTCCGGTGTGCATCGAACCCATCAGGGAGCGATTGCGCAAGGTGGTATATCCCAGATCAAGGGGTTGAAACAAATGCGGATATTGCATAAAATATGGTCAAGATTCAGGCAAATGTAATTTCAAGAACCACTAATTCACAATGTCAGGCCGTGTTTTATGGAATTTCATGAAACATGGTAAAAACTTAGCCCAGGCCCTTGAAAATCCCCAGTAAGGCAATTTCCCGCAGATTTCGCAGATTAAAAGCGCATATAACGCAGATTTTCTGCGGAATCTGCGGGAAAATCTGCGTTATCTGCGGGAAATATTCTACGGCTAAGTTTTTATGAAACATGCCTTGATTGCGCCGAGCCGATGTACCTTTGCAGCGCTTTTTCCAAAAATTACATTCCGAATTAAATATGGCACGTGTAGAACTCGTGATGCCCAAAATGGGCGAAAGTATCATGGAAGCCACTATCCTCAAGTGGCGCAAAAAAATAGGCGAATCAGTCGAACTCGACGAGCCGGTATTGGATATCGCAACGGACAAGGTTGACAGTGAAGTTCCGTCGCCGGTAGCCGGCACGCTCGTTGAAATTTTGTTTCAGGAAAATGACGTAGTGGCCATCAACAAGGCTATTGCTATCATCGAAACCGAAGGTTCAGCGACAGCCAGCAGCAGCAGCGCTCCGGCAGCAGAAGTACCGTTTGTACCTGCCGCCCAGCCAGCCCAGGCCGCGCCAGCCACCACCAATACGGCTAATGGCAGTGCCGCTTCCGACAAGTTCTATTCTCCGTTGGTAAAAACCATCGCCAAAACCGAAGGCATCGCCCTGTCGGAACTGGACAAATTGCCCGGATCAGGTCAGGACGGTCGCGTGACTAAAAAAGACATTCTGGCTTATGTCGAAAATCGCGGCAAGCAGAATTTTGACGGCCCTTATCCGCAGCCTCAACCGCAGCAGCCCGTGGCGCCAAGCGCACCTGCGGCGCCGATAGCCGCTCCTGTCAGCGCAGGCGTATCTACTTCCGGCGCTGTCGAGATCATCGAAATGGATCGTATGCGCAAACTCATTGCCGATCATATGGTGATGAGCAAGCACACCAGCCCGCACGTAACTTCCTTCGTTGAGGCTGATGTAACCAATCTGGTTAACTGGCGCAATCGCGTTAAAGACCAGTTCAAGAAGCAATACGGCGAAAATATCACGTTCACGCCGATTTTTGTGGAAGCCGTTGCCCGCGCTATCCGTGATTTTCCGATGATTAACTGCTCTGTTGACGGCACCAAAATCATCCTGAAAAAAGATGTGAACATCGGCATGGCCGCAGCGCTGCCTTCCGGCAACCTGATCGTACCTGTCATCAAAGGCGCCGACATGCTCAACCTCGCAGGACTGACCAAAGTGGTGAATGACCTGGCCGGTCGTGCGCGCAAAAACCAGCTCAAACCCGATGAAATTCAGGGTGGCACTTTCACCCTGACCAACGTCGGTACTTTTGGCAATGTCATGGGTACGCCGATCATCAATCAGCCTCAGGTAGCCATCATGGCCGTCGGCGCAATTCGCAAAAAACCGGCGGTACTCGAAACGGAATATGGCGATGTGATTGCCGTTCGGCAGATGATGTTCCTGTCACTCAGTTACGACCACCGCGTCGTAGATGGCATGCTCGGCGGCTCGTTCCTGCGTCGTGTGGCGGACTATCTGGAGCAATTTGACCCGAACCGGGCTTTTTAAGCAAAATGAATAAATGACCTTTGTGCAAATGGTTATTTGAGGGTATGGTTGGTGGATTATTGGTGTATCAATCAAATCCATGATTAATTCATTTCTCAAGAAAACAGGCCATTATCACATCATCATACTATTACAACAATCGCATGTTTAGTAAAGGAAGTAAAGCGTACAGTATTTTCAACCTGAAGTGCCCCCGTTGCCACGAAGGCGACATGTTCCAGACCGGGAGTTGGTCGTATGTCAAGCCATTTGATATGCTGGAACGTTGCCCGAAGTGCAACCTTAATTATTTCCCCGAACCTGGTTACTATTATGGTTCCATGTTCATTTCTTACATCTGGACGGCCTTTTTTTCTCTGGCTTTCGTGATGTTTTTCCACTGGTACCTGGGTTGGAGTATTAATGCATCCTTTGGCTTGCTGATTGTATTTCTGGTGCTTAATTTCGTCTATGTTTTCCGCATTTCAAGATTGATGTGGATTAATGTGCACGTCAAGTACGACCCTAATGCTACAAACAAGCCTTAAACATGGGTGAAATCGCAAATCCGCAATCGGCTGATATTCAGCGCATTTTTGACCTGCAAAAGCAGCATCAATGGGCTGTTGCCCGCACTGATCATCGCCAGCGAAAGGCGAAACTCATGCATTTGCACGATACTGTTTTGCGATATGAAAATGAAATTCGCGCAGCATTGTGGCAGGATTTGCGGAAAGGCGAAACAGAAACATCCATTAGCGAGATTGGCGCTGTATGCGGCGAGATTCGGCACACCTGCCGGCATTTACAATCCTGGATGACACCCAAAAGGGTCATTACACCGATTGTCGCATTCGGCGCCAATTCTGAAATCCGTTACGAACCACGCGGAGTCTGCCTCGTGCTTTCTCCGTGGAATTTCCCTTTTAACCTGACCCTGATTCCCATCGTTTCGGCAGTGGCAGCCGGTAATACCGTTATTGCGAAGGCTTCGGAGCACGCTCCTGCCAGCGCAGCCCTGATGAAAAAAATCGTGGAAGAATGCTTCCCACCCGAAGAAGTAGCGATGGTCGAAGGCGATGCCAATGTAGCCAGGACTTTAACGTCCATGCCTTTCGATCATATCTTCTTTACCGGAGGGCCTGAAATCGGGAAACATGTCATGGCTGCCGCAGCGCTCAACCTGACCTCCGTTACCCTTGAATTAGGCGGAAAAAACCCCACTTTCGTGCACGACAGCGCTGACCTTGACAATGCTGCCGCCAAGATCGCGTGGGTGAAAGCGTTCAATGCCGGGCAAATGTGTACAGCGCCGGATTACGTTTTGGTAGATGAAAAACTAAGGGACAAACTGGTCGCGCGCATTGGGGATAAATTCAGCCAATTCTATGGCCATACGCCCGAAGCACGCCGACAGTCGCCGGACTATTGCCGTTTAATTCATCCGCAGCATTATCAAAGGGTAAAAGCGCTGCTGGATGATGCTGTTTCGCTCGGCGCTAAAATTGCGTGGGGCGGCGCCTGTATCGCTGAAGAAAAATTCATCGAACCGACCATCCTGATTGACATACCTGAAAACGCTAAAATCTGGCAGGAAGAAATTTTTGGTCCATTGCTGCCTGTGCGGACGTATCAGACCATCGAACAAGCCCTGACTTATGTCAATGCACGACCGAAACCGCTGGCCGCTTATATTTTTAGCACGAATCGCCGCGTAACGGATCAAATACTGGCAGAAACACGCTCCGGCGGCGTTACTGTCAATGATTGCAGCACCCATTTTTACAACTTTGAACTCCCGTTTGGCGGCGTCAATTACAGTGGTATGGGCAGTTGCCACGGCGAATTCGGGTTCAAGCAATTCAGCCACGAACGCGGCGTTTTGCGGCAGTTCAGGTTGTTTCCCACCACAAATTTATTGCTCCCTCCTTATGGTGGAAAAATAGCCAGCACCATCCTGTATGGTTTGAAGCGGCTGTTTTAAACATCCTGGCTCGTTACCGTCACTTCGTGTGACACCGGGAAATTACAGGAATTGGCAATGAAACACATCCGATTCGCTGGCTCATGCAACGTATGGGCTTTCTCCTTCATGTCATTGCGCAAAACAACTACTTGCGGACGGAGCATTACCTGCTCAAAACGCCCGGAACCATCAGCTGTTTCGGTCATTAACCCGCTTGCGCTGTCGGAATAAGACACAACGACAACGCCCGCATCAGCGCACAGGTGTAAGTACCATAGCATGTGGCACGACGACAAAGCAGCAACCAGCATTTCCTCGGGGTTATACCTGGCAGGGTCGCCCCTGAAAGCGGGATCCGCCGAACCATACACGTCCGGCTTGCCTGGATGACTGATAACATAGTTGCGATCGTAGGCACGATAGGCGGCCGTTCCCTGGCCTCTGTTGCCTGTCCAGTTTAGTTGAATGGCGTAATGGTGTTGCGACATAGGGTTTAATATGATAGTGAGATGATAATTTTGGGTAAAAACAGGATTTAGAGAGGTTGTTTAAATTTCCCTGCTGGCTCAAAGTTATAAAAAGCAAAGGGGCCGGCTCTTGCATTACGCAGAGTCCGGCCCCTTTGTTTGTTAGCGGGCTTGGGTGAGCGCCCCATCTATTTGGGACGCTCACACCCGCTTTCTTCAACTGTTCTCCCCCAACTTTTTGGAGGCTGACAACAGCCTTCGAAAGAGCAACTATTTTTTTATGTGCCGGTGTTAGCCGGCGCTTTCTGTTCTTATTTCACTTGAATCATCTTGCGTGTCGCAGCATCGTCAGGTGTTTCCAGTGTGTAGTAGTACAACCCGGATGCTGTGTTTTGCAAGGCGCTTTTCTCAACGATAAAGGCATTGTAGCCTGCTGCGAAATCACCTTTCTGGCTGTGAACCAATTGGCCATTGCCATCCCTGACGCTCAGTGTAGCGGTGCAGGATTTCGGCAGGTAGAAGCCAATTTGTGTACGGTTGACAAACGGGTTAGGCTGGTTCTGATACAGTTCAAAGCCTTGTCCAGTGATGATACTACCCTGTGGGCTGGTGAAGCGAAGCGCGATGTTGCCGCGTTCAACGCTTTGTCCGGCAGCCGGTTGTTGAGCGTAGTATTCAGTAGCGGTAATTCGGCTGCTGAGGCTCAGCATTTTGCTTAATTGGCCGCTTTTCAGTGCTTTAAAGCGCAGTGAGAAGGCTGGTTGAGCAACGCCTTTTGCAGCATTCCAACTGGCCGTTACTGCGTGTTCACCACTCAGGATAGCGAAGTTATTATCATCCATTTCCTTCACCGGAATCACTTCCAGTGCTTGCAGTTCAGCGCCGTAGTTGAGTGTAAACTGGCAACCCAGCACTTTTTCAGCAGCCGTCAGGGTGACTGTAAATTCTTCTCCGGCTTCTACCTGTTGTTCTTCGAGATCGAACAGCATGGTACTATTGCTACGCGTTTCAGAAGTCATCAGGCTGTTTGCCTGAGCAGATTCGTTGACGTCGCCGACTTTGATGGCTACGAAGTTATCGTTCATCTGATCGTCGTGAATTTCAGCCACAGTCTTGTTCTCACTAATTGCTGACTGGAAAGGATTCTGCGCATTCGGGAACACAAAATCTTTGTCAACGAAACGCCATGAGGTATTGGCCGGCAATTCCGGATAGATACCCAGCAGGAGTTTGCGCAATTCAACGATGTCAAAAGTGGTGATCGAGCCTGATTTGTTAGCGTCAGCAGCCAGCATTTTGTACGGGCTGTTGAGTGTTTCAATACCCAGGATATGTTTCGAAATCAGCACCAGGTCGTAAGTGGATACACCATTCAATGGATTTTCATCATAGTTTGGTGTAACGGTGTAGTTAGCGAACATCGGTACTGCATTCAGGAATCCGTAGTGACCGCTTTGGTCTGTGATACTGAAATTCGAGAATGTCGGTCCGGCCGGGTTTTGACCTGAAATCTGCATCATTGCTTCTTCCAGCCCCTGGTCGGCTTCTGTGCGAAGCATACCGGCTACCGTTGCATTTGTCGTATTACAGTTACCGCCATTGTCCTGAACGATGACGTATGTTTCGCAGTAGTCGGCATTGCCTTCCGAGTCAATAGCCCATATTTCAACGGGTTGAGTCCCTACTTCCGAGCAATCAAAGGTCACACTGATCTGCGGGTTACCGTCAGGGCCATAAGGGAAACCTGTGCCTGTGCCGCTTTTGCGAATACCGAATTTGAGGAATTCCAGTGGCGTGCAATTGTCTTCTGCATTCAACAGGAAGTCGGCCGCATAAAGCGTAATCATGTTTGTTGGCATCATATTCACCGACAGACCATTGATGCAGGTAACGGTTGGCGCTTTGCAGTCTTTGACAATAATGTCGTACTCGCAAGTTGTTTCATTACCGCAACCATCCATCACCAGCCATTTCACCTTGTGGCGGCCATGTGGCAACTGTACCGGTGTGTGCGTATTCGGCGCTGCGGCAGTATTCCAGGTGATTTGACCTGTTATGCTTGTACCATTGACGGTTGTTTGCAACGCCCAGCGATATACCTGATTAGATGGCACTCCACGTTCATCAAAAGTGATAGGCGTGCCTCCTGTGAAGTTAACAGTGCCCAGGTTGTTGTAATTAACCTGGCCTGGCGCAGGAGGTACTACGCTGTTGACGACCGTTTCCATTGTCCCGTTACCATCCAGATCAAGGAACAGGATGTAGCGGAATGTCAGGTGTGGACCAGAGCAGAAATCCGTTGCCGAGATGCTGATATTGGCTGTGCCTTCACACAAATCATGCGAGTTATGCGCAGCATTCCAGAACTGTAGATCATTCCATAACGTGGCGTCATTGTTACTCAGATCACATACTTCGACTGGACTTGTCGGGCAAACAGCCACAGGGTCTTGCTGATCCTGAACTTTAATAATCTGTTTGTAACGGTAGCAGTTGGCATTGGCATTCCAGAAAGTACTGTAATTGGTAGCCTGCGGATCTGTTGGCGTAATTTTCACCACTGTTGGCGCCCACGGAGCAGGCGTTCCCAACGCTGACACTGTCGGGCCGACCATATTGGCAGCACTGTTCAGGTTGCTGTTCGGCGTCGGATTCGGCACGTTAATGCAAGGCGCATCCGGCAGGTAAGTACACCAGTTGATGATCTGCCAGGTACGTTCAATCTTGTAACAAGCATCAGGCACTACTGTGAAGATCACATCTTCATAACTCACGCCCAGCAGTTCACAATCTTCGCCCAAAAACTGGGGTTCGCCAAAGGCTGTGCCCAAACTGTCGCATTGCGTGATAAACTTGTCATCAGGGAATTTGACGGCGTAGTTCTGGTTGTAAGTCACGACAACGCGTTGTGTGCATTGGCTGAATGCCCCACGGCAGTCGTAAGCCCTGAACGTACGGGTAATGGTTCCCTTATTACAAACCGAGTCGAAGTTGCTGTAATTCACAGTGTGTTGCAAACCTTTCACACCCATGAAATTATAGGATGTGTCCAGGCAACAGTTATCCACAACTACTGGCAAGCCATAAGACCACAATGAAGGGTCGAACAGGTTGCAAGTCACGGTTACATTGAGCGGTGGCTCGCAGAGTGGCTTGAGTTTGTCCTGTACTTCGACTTCTACCTCGCATTCATTATAAATGAAAGAGCCGTCGGGCAAAGTACTCAGGTTCCCATCCGGGTCAAGTTGATATACCCTCAGGATTACTTTTTGGGATGTTCCCACTTCGCAGCAGTAGAATTTCAAGGTATCTGATTCCGCTGTTGCGATGTCCTTTTCGCAAGCATTGAGCGAGTTGATACAGTCGCTGTACGGTGCTTTGCGTCGAACAGTAAATTTAATTGCATTACAGTTATCATACGAGCCGGCATCAAGGTTGACAGCAGCCATATAGCCTACACCTGCAAACTGGCAGGTTGACTGGTTGGGTTCGTAGCAGTCATTCGGATCGTCCAGACCCAGCGCTACTACTGTAAACTCTGTACATACGGCTGTCGGAGGAGAATAGTCT
Organism: Saprospiraceae bacterium; assembly: GCA_020852155.1. GTDB lineage: Bacteria > Bacteroidota > Bacteroidia > Chitinophagales > Saprospiraceae > M3007. The sequence continues at coordinate 11,699 of JADZBJ010000209.1, forward strand.
TTAACGCTCAGCGTAAACATACAAGTGCTGGTGTTTCCGCAAGCATCTTCAGCAGTATAGGTCACACGGTGATCACCCACAGGCAGGCAACCAGAACTTCCCATAACACCAAGCGTATCCGGCAAGGAAATGTTGTTACCCGGGAAATTGGTGATATTACCTGGCAAAAGGATTGTATTGGTTATCAGTCCTGTATATGGATCCACTGTTTCAATGGTCGCCGTCAAGCCATGCACCTGTGCGCATTGGTCCTGAAGGATGACATCAGGCAAGTTGACAGTGGCGCAGCAAGCAAACGGATCGGTTGTTGACAC
>JADZBJ010000210.1 GCA_020852155.1 Saprospiraceae bacterium
CTCACCATTTGATCATTCACGATACAAAAACGACCGCGGAACAGGGCATTCAGCAATTTCAGTTTGATGCCTGATTTTTGAAAGGACACCAACAGGTTGATATGCGCTTTTTTCAGCAGATCGTCCATCTGTCGGTCGTCCGGATTTTCAATCAGTTGAATATGATCGTAACGGGCCGCAGCACTGCGCAGGTCGTCGGAAGGCTCCATACCGGCAATGATAAACGGCACATTCATGCGCGAAAAAACTTCTTCAATGAGCCATAATGCCGCGCGTTCGTTATCCGGCACACTCAATTTACCATGAAAAAGCACATATTCTCCCTTGCCCAAACGACTTTCGATCAGGCGGTTCGGGTGAAATGGCGGAATATGAAACACATTGGCTTTGCGCTCTTTGTAATAAGCTTCATCGGTGGTTGACAGCGTCAAAATATCATCTGCGTAAAGCACTACTTTGGGTTCTATGCGCTGCAGTTTGATGCTTTCGATGAAGTAGTAAGTTTTTTCAAGCGCCTTCAACGGAGCCGTAGATTGCCAAAGGCCATCGTAATACTGCCATTCAATGTTGTGCATGCGCACAATCTTCTGGCGGTTGCGCAGACGCGAATTCCAGACCCATGCTGCGGTATGCATACCCTCAAAAAGAATCGGGTATTTGTCTTTTCTCAAACGACGCAGCAGACCCGAATGCTGGCGCGTGCGCATGATGAAGGGCAAAAAACTGATCTGATAAAAAATCGAACGGCTACGCGGGTAGTAATGCACTTCGTGGCAATATTGCTCCAACTCAGGCTGAGGCGTTCGGTCGCCGTATTGAAAACAGTGCAGGATGATCTTCACCCCCTGCGCATGCAAGGCTTTCAGTTGATTGAAAATAACAATCACACCGCCGTAGTTGGCCGGATATGGAATATCAAAAGAGACAATGTGCAAATACATGGATAGGGTCAATACGTGCCGTTTCGAAATTAGCGGAGGCAAAGGTATTATATTAGACGTGTTGCGAAAGTAGTTTTTGAGCGAGAAAACCAATTCGTTTTGAAGCAGGCAAGGCAAATTTTGCAGTCGAAATCGGGCATATTCGGCGAAAAATTTAACGAAGTATGCTGTAAAACGAGTAGGTTAATCGCCAGAAACTGCTTTCGCAGGAAGTCTGTCTTTCAAAGGCTTCTAAAATTGCACACACGCCGAATTTTACAATGTGAATCAGGTATGCGCAGATTGAAAATTTTTCTAACAAAATATTTGTTTTCGGCGTTTCAATGACACTACCTTTCAGAGCACTTTTGAGGCAAATAAAACCTGACTCAAAACATCATTGTTCACCAAATATTCAGGCTTATGAACATCACTTTTGAAGAATTGCGGGCCATTAAACACGCCTTGCCTCACGGCAGCGTTTCTCGCATTGCACACGAATTGAACATTGAAGAACAAACTGTACGCAACTACTTCGGCGCACATCAGTACAAGGACGGGGAAGTTGTTGAATGGCATCTCGAACCCGGGCCGAATGGCGGTATCGTACACCTCGAAGATACAACAATTCTGGAACGCGCAAAGCAAATCCTGGCTGAGGCCGGATCCTAAAAAAAGATATAGCTAACATTTCTTACTTCAAAACCTGACGGGAAGTCCTGAGTAATTCAGACTTCCCGTTTTAGTATGTGCTCAGGAATTGGGTTTGTGCCGAATACACGCTTATTTTTGCCTCGTGAAAACGCGTATTTTACACCTCGAACAACTGGCACGCCAATCGAAAAGGCGCATCATCGGCCTGATGTCCGGCACTTCACTCGATGGACTGGACATAGCCCTCTGCCAGATTTCCGGCGCTGGCGCCCGCACACGCATTGAAGTCGAACATTTCCAAACCCTGCCCTACAACGACGACTTTAAACAGGAAATCAGGCGCGTTTTTTCCAAACAAACCATCCATTTTCAAGACCTGGTGCTGCTGAATGTCGTGATCGCAGAGGAACACGCGCGACTGGTGTTGCAATGCCTGAAAACCTGGAACATTCCCCCGCAGGAAGTTGACCTGATTGCGTCGCACGGGCAAACCGTTTTTCATGCGCCACGTGTCTTGCATGGATTGGAAAATTACCCCAACGCAACGCTTCAGATTGGCGATGGCGACCATATTGCGCGTCGGACAGGCATCATCACCGTCAGCGATTTTCGGCAAAAACACCTGGCTGCCGGCGGCGAGGGCGCTCCGCTGGCGCTGTACGGCGATTATTTTCTTTTTTCGAAAAAGGGAGAAGACCGTTTTTTGCTGAATATTGGCGGCATCGCAAATTTCACCTTTTTGCCCGGAAATGGCGACACAAACGCTGCATTTGCGACGGATACCGGCCCCGGAAACACGCTGTTGGACGCCTTTGCGCGCAGTGAATTTCAAGTCCCATACGACGAAGGCGCGCGCATCGCTTCAAATGGCATTATTGACTACGGACTGCTGGAGCGACTGAAATCCGAACCGTTTTTTCAAAAGCCCATGCCCAAAACCATCGGCCCCGAACTCTTTTCACCCGACTGGGTGCGCACACTCGGTCAGCCGCCCAAAGGGAATTTTAATCCGTACGACCTCATGGCAACGCTTACCAAACTTACCGCCGATACCATCGCCGGGGCTATCCTGAAAACGCAGACGACTTCCCGAAAAAAAGCACTTTACCTCAGCGGCGGCGGAGCGCACAATCCATTGATATTGAAGTATTTGTCCGAAAATTTAAAAGACTGGAACATCGCTCCCGTGCAACGTCTGGGCGTACATGGCGACGCCAAGGAAGCCGTACTTTTTGCATTATTGGCCAATGAACTCATCGCCGGAAAAGAACAAAAAGGCATGACGCTGGGCGGCGTTCCGCTGGTTTCCATGGGCAAAATTTCACTACCGGAATGATGTTGCTACGCTTGCTCTATACACTGGCCATTCGGCTGTACAGTGGCGTTATTCATGCTGTATCGCCGTTCAACGCCAAAGCAAAATTGTGGGCTGAAGGGCGAAAAAACTGGCGTGAAAAAATCACAAAAACGCCTGCCGACGCTTGTTCCATCTGGATGCACGTGTCGTCGCTCGGCGAATTTGAACAGGGCCGCCCGTTGATAGAAGCCCTCAAATCAACCTACCCGAAAGCCCGCCTGACACTGACGTTTTTCTCCCCGTCAGGCTATACGTTGCGGCATAATTACCCGTTGGCCGACCAGGTGTTGTACCTGCCCTCCGATACGCCGCGCAATGCACAGGATTTTCTCGATGCAATCCGGCCCGACCTGGCGATTTTTGTTAAATATGACTTTTGGGCGAACTACCTGATTACACTCCACCAGCGACAAATACCGACGATTTTAGTATCGGCGCTTTTCCGGCCTGAACAGGCTTTTTTCCAGTGGCACGGCGCTTTCTGGCGACGCGTTTTACAGGCATTCAGCCACATTTTTGTGCAGGAAGCCAACTCTGCGCAACTTTTACAAAAAATTGATTTTCAAAATATTAGCATCGCTGGCGACACGCGTGTTGACCGGGTGATGCGCATTGCCGCTGAAAATAAAAGCAACGATATCGTCAACGATTTTGTGCAAGCCCAAAACGCCCCGGTGTTGGTAGCGGGCAGTACCTGGCCCGACGACGAACGCACGCTGGCCGAGGCCCGGAAACATTCGCAACACTGGCCCTGGCGCTTGATTATTACACCGCACGAACCTTCTGCCAGCGCCATTCAGCACATCGAACAACTGTGGCCTGACGCCGTACGGTATTCGCAGTTTACAGCGCAAAAAAGCCAATCAAATGTGCTGATTATTGATAACGTGGGTATGCTGAATACGCTGTACCGCTACGCCACGGTTGCGATGATTGGCGGAGGTTTTGGCAAGGGCATTCATAATACGCTGGAGCCTGCAGCATTCGGGCTGCCGATCATTTTCGGGACCAGGTTTCATAAATTTGAAGAGGCCCGTCAGTTGACGGCTCGACAAGGCGCTTTTTCAGTACAAAACGCCAGCGATTTAGCCCAAACGCTGCAAACCTTGCTCGAAGCAGGCGCATACGACAAAGCCGCACAGGCCGTTCAAATGTACATGCAGGAAAATCAGGGCGCCACCCGGCAAATCATGGACTGGATTGCCAACAATATTACTTGTTTGCGGGATGGTGGTTATAACTGACGCTTCGCGTTAATTTCCATTCTCCTTGCTGAATCATCCAGAGGTGCGAGAAACTCGCGTGCCCGTCCAGAAACTCCTGCTTCCCGGTTTCATTGATGTAAAACAGGTGCTCCGCATTGAATAGCGCCCCGTACAGCACGCCCTGGTTCTTCAGCGGAAAAATTTGCACCGTGCTGTCAATGACCTCGCGGCGCAAACGAAAATCAGGATTACCACACAGGTTTTTACTCAAGGATACTTCAAAATTCGGTTTGCCAATCAATGGCCCGCCAACGTCATGATAAAATTCAAAATTATCGGGCAGAAAAGCGGTCATTCCCGCCACATCGCAGCGATTGTAAGCCACCCAAAACAGGCTGTCACAGCGTTTCAAATCATTTAATGTTGGTTGTTGGGCAGCAACTGGTTGCACCAAACAAAGGCACAAGAAAGCGAACAGGTAAAGCGGTAAATTTTTCATGCCACATACGACAGCACCCACCCTGAAAAGGTTACACAATTCGGTGTGGGTTTGGGAAGAGCTGATAATCAGGTTAACCGCTACTGACGCTAAAAACGCAAAAGTTTAAAAATCAAAAAATTAGCGTTTTTAGCGTCATTAGCGGTTAATCAATAGAGCACGTCCTCGCTCACCACTTCAGATCACCCAGTATTTTCTTTGCTTTTTTCACAATGTCCGGGTCTATTTCCAGTTCGGGCGCATGGTGCGGCTTTTTGCGCGCATCCAGTATCAGTGGCCCGCGACAGCCCCAGTGTTTGTTTTCTGTGAAAGGTTTCACACCGTGTATGTCATGGCTTGGATTGGCGCGCGTGAAGGCGACCCAAAGGAAATTATCAAAATTAGCAGCGGTGAAACGCGCATCATCCACCAGAAGAATAAATGGAATGTGCTGAAGGTCAAATTTTTCAAGGAAAACTGCCAGTTTTTCAACCTGTTCGCGCGCAGTGCTTTGCACAGCAAACGCAGGCGATGTCAAGGCCAGCACGCCCGGCATACAAAATTCGGGACTGCTAAATCCTTCAGGCAAATCAAAACCAGCGGGCAACTCAGCCTTGAGTTCGCGGCGTTGATCGCCACGACAAGCCACGACGACCTTCGAGCCAGCGTTCCAGCCCGAACCGCTGTAATCCAGCGTATCAATGGTGGTTTTGGTGTAAAAATGCAGATCGCGCGTCCAGTCAACCCGTTCCAATACATGCCTGAAGAAATGCGGCATATCATGCGTGTCCAGGTTCGGGTTATCGTCCGATGCCGCAATGAACAGGAATTTCGCCAATGACGTCTGTCCGGTGCCCAGTATGCGATTGGCAATGGTCAGCACCTCTTCCGGCACGCGCTCCCGAAACGGCATATACCGCTCATGTCCAATGGCCAGCAACAACGGGTGTACACCGGCCACATCCACGGCGTGAAGTTCTTTCAGGCCAGGAAATTCCTGGGGCGTCAATGGCGCTACCAGTTCGTGAATCAACCAGCCAAAACTGCTGTCCTCCATTGGTGGCCGCCCGACCACACTGAAATGCCACAACGGGTCTTTTCTGTGCCAGACTTTATGCACACGCATGACCGGAAAATCATGCTTCAGTGAATAGTAACCCAGGTGGTCGCCAAAAGGGCCTTCCGGCTTGGTCACGCCTTTCAGAATTTCGCCGGTAATAACAAAATCAGCATCCGAACTAAGGGTGTAGCCGTCGCGTTTTTCATATCGGAACCGCCGACCGGCCAACATGCCGGCAAATGTCAGTTCGCTCAGTCCTTCGGGCAGCGGCATAATGGCCGAAAACGCGTGACTGGGCGGCCCACCGACGAATATGCTGCACCTGAACGGCTCCTGACGCTGGTTGTATTTGGTATGATGCACACCAATACCACGATGTAACTGATAATGCAGGCCGATTTCCTGATCCGGTACATAATCGTTGCCCGACAGTTGGATGCGGTACATGCCCAGGTTGGAATGCATAACGCCCGGTGTCTCGGGGTCTTCTGTATAAACCTGTGGCATGGTAATAAAAGCGCCGCCATCCATCGGCCAACTTTTGATCCAGGGTAACTTACTGATGCTGGTTTCAGCATAACCTACCGGACTGCTGCCCCAATTTTTCATGGGCAAAGCCGAAATGGCTGTCCAGGGCGCGCCGAGGTATCGCAAAGGTTTTTTCAGAAAAACGGCGGGGTCTTTTTTTAACTCAACGACGCGTTTTACCCGATCCAGCGTATGCCTGAACAGCCAGGCGGTGCGCTCGTTGGTGCCGTATAAATTGCTCAACCCCTGAAACGGACTGCCCTTTATATTCTCAAACAGGATAGCAGGGCCACCTTCAGCGAATACCTGACGATGAATTTCTGCAGCCACTAAATCGGGGTCAACTTCGGCTTTAATCCTTAGTAGTTGGCCATGACGTTCGAGGTCGTTGACCGCTTCGCGCAAATTCTTATACATAGATCGATCAGGATTTTCTGGATTGATGGATTTACGGGATTTATGAGGGCTGATTCAATATGGCGGGTGCCTTTCAAAACCGCTGAAATGATCAGGTGTTCACGAAGTTATTCAAAAACCTTCAACAACTTCAACTTTCAACCACCTTCAACTATTTCAACAACTTTCAACCTCTTCAACAACTTCAAACTTTATTATCACATCATCACATTATCTTTGCGTTCCTTTTTTAACTAGTGGCAGTTTCAAGGCGTGAAAATCGCTCGTAATTGCCCATTTTTGATCTTTACAATGACTATTTCTGAAAAAAAGGTGGTTGCTGTGCACTATACCCTCAACGAGGGCACTGCAGAAGGCCAACTGGTTGAAACCACCTCAGGCCGCGAACCGCTGGTTTTCATCTACGGTATCGGTATGATGATTCCGGATTTTGAAAAAAACCTCGCTGGCATGTCTGCGGGTGACAAGTTCGCTTTTGGCATCGCTGCTGAAAATGCCTATGGCAAATATGACGATAACGCAATTATCGAACTGCCCAAACGCATATTTGAAAACGACGGTCAAATCCCTGAAGGTTTACTGGAAGTTGGCAACGTGTTGCCACTGCAAGACCAGGAAGGCAACCAGCTGCACGGCATGGTAGCCGCTGTTGGTCTGGAAACCGTAAAAATGGATTTCAATCACCCGATGGCAGGCGTTGACCTGTTCTTCAGCGGTCACGTTGAATCTGTTCGCGATGCAGACCCTACAGAGCTGGCGCACGGACACGTGCACGGCGAAGGCGGTCACCACCACTGATTTGTTTTGGCCCAAAATGAAATCGCCTCATCAGAACATTCTGGTGAGGCGATTTTCATTTTGGGTGATACCCGCTGGTTTACAAACCAAAAATAGCGCGGCCCAGGTAAGTTGCAGCATCGCCGAGTTCTTCTTCGATGCGGAGCAACTGGTTGTATTTTGCAATCCGGTCAGATCGGCTGGCGGAACCCGTCTTGATCTGGCCTGTATTGAGTGCTACGGCGAGGTCAGCGATGGTTGTGTCTTCTGTTTCGCCAGAGCGGTGGCTCATCACTGACGTGTAGGCGTGGCGGTTAGCCAAATCCACAGCGTTGATGGTTTCTGTGAGCGAACCGATTTGATTCACTTTAATCAGGATGGAGTTGGCGATTTTTTCGTCAATACCGCGTTGCAGGCGCTCTACATTGGTCACAAAAAGGTCGTCGCCGACGAGTTGAATGCGGTGGCCCAACGTTTCGGTCATCAATTTCCAGCCGGACCAGTCATCTTCGGCAAAGCCGTCTTCGATGCTGTAGATTGGATAGCGATTGCACCAGTCTTTCCAGAAACCAACCATATCTTTTGAAGAATAGCGGTCGCCGGTAGATTTTTTGAATACGTACTCGCCTTTTTCAGCGTCGTAGAATTCTGTGGCTGCTGCATCCAGGGCAATAACAATATCATCGAGTGGACGATATCCGGCTTTTTCGATAGCGGTCATGACCATTTGGATGGCCTCTTCGTTGTTTTTGATGCCGGGAGCAAAACCGCCCTCGTCACCTACGTTGGTGGCGTAACCTTTGTCTTTCAACACTTTTTTCAGGTGGTGAAATACTTCGACCCCCATACGCAAACCGTCGCTGAAGGATTCAGCGCCGACAGGCATAATCATAAACTCCTGAAAATCAATACCGTTATCTGCGTGTTCGCCGCCGTTGAGGATGTTCATCATCGGTACGGGCAATACGTGTGCATTGACGCCGCCGAGGTAGCGGTACAGGGGTTGACCCAATTCTTCTGCTGCGGCTTTAGCCACGGCGAGGCTGACAGCCAGAATGGAGTTGGCGCCCAATTTTGCTTTGTTGCGCGTGCCATCGCGTTCGATCATCATGCGGTCAATTTTGATTTGATCCGTCACTTCCTGACCGATGAGTTCTTCGCGCAGCACTTTTTCGATGTTTTTCACGGCCTGGCGTACGCCTTTGCCGAGGTAGCGATCTTCGTTGTCACGCAGTTCGACGGCTTCGTGTGCGCCGGTGCTGGCGCCGCTGGGAACGGCGGCACGGCCAACAAAACCGGTTTCTGTCCACACTTCGGCTTCAACTGTCGGGTTACCGCGACTATCCAGAATTTCGCGGGCCAATATTTCTCGTATTGCGCTCATAATTGAATGATGTTGAGGATTTGAAAATTGATAGAAACGAAAACGAGAAATCGTCCGCAATGGATGATTTCTCGTTTTGATAATTTGGATGTATTACACGCTCAATCCTTTTTTGCAGCGTCCACGATGGCTTTGAAAGCGCCAGGGTGGTTCAGCGCCAGATCAGCCAGTGCCTTGCGGTTCAGGTTGATGTTTTTGCTGCTGAGTGCGTGGATAAAGCGGCTGTAGGTAATGCCCTGGCTGCGTGTAGCGGCGTTGATACGGGCAATCCAAAGGCGGCGATAAGAACGCTTTTTGAATTTGCGGTCGCGGTAAGCGTACTTCCAACCTTTTTCAAGGCTGTTTTTCGCTACGGTGTAAACCTTCGAACGAGCGCCGAAGTAACCGCGAGCAGCGAGCATGATTTTTTTCCGGCGAGCGCGGCTGGCCGGGTTGTTGGTTGCTCTTGGCATAAGTCAAGACTTTTTAGTGCGGCAGCGGGGTTGACAGGTTGTATGAAAAGTCAACGCTTATTCCGATACCCTCGTTAAAAAATGTGGTGTAGAAATCATCCCTTTGGAAAATTTCCCGTGCCTTTTAGCCGCTGCGGCGATGCGAACATCGGGGAGCAAGACACTACGGCTGAAAACGATTTAGATCGCCAGCAAACGCTCGATACGTGCGTGCTCGGTAACGTCAACAATAACGCCGCCGCGCAGGTGGCGCTTGGCTTTCGTCGTTTTCTTGCGCATCAAGTGGCGCATGCGCGCTCTGTTGCGCTTAACCTTGCCAGAACCAGTAACGGTAAAACGCTTCTTGGCGCTGGAGTGGGTTTTCATCTTCGGCATAAATAGCGAAAATTCTAACGGTGAAAAAATGGAGCGCAAAAGTAGAACGACTTATTGGATTTGAAAAGCGAATGGGAAAGTTTTTTGGCGATGGAAACTGGTTATTTGGTTATTTGGGGATTTGGTTATTTGTTTTTTGCATAAAAACCCGGCCCCGGCGGGGCGTAACATTGCCCTCCTATACGTTTACGAAATTTTTGAAATTTCGCAAACGTATGCAAATAACCAAATCCCCAATTCAACAAATAACCAATAAAACCCCTATCCCCTACCCTGCTGTACGGCCTTGTCTTTCGGATACTCGATGCTGTATGAAAAGCGGAGGCGTTTGTTCTGGCCTGGCGGGATGGTAATTTCCCATTGCAGTTTGCCGGATTCCTCATCATAGGCTGCACCGCTTTTTTCTTCCAGTTCCACTTTAATTTCTTCCCGTTTTGACACCGGAACCTGATCCAGAATGCTCAGGGAAATCGGTATGGTTTTGTTGTTTTTCACCGTAATATCATAGGCGTAATTTTCACGAACCGTTTTACTGAACAATCGGCGGCGCTCCTTGAAATCTTTAGGCTGCGTGCGCTTGACGACAATCTGCTCGTCGCGGCCCAGCGAAAGCAGCATGGTATCGGTCGTTACGTTGGGGTTGAGGCTGGTTTGGCCCACGTAAGTATCCTGATAGAAAATATTGGCTGGTCCAGGCAACAGGTTGTACTTGCCATAATCTGTCACTTTAGCCAGGAGGAATACTCCGGCATCCAATTTAGGCACCGTATGATATTCGTATTGCGCGGGTATATCTAATTGATCCACCAACACAATATTGGCCTGACCATCAGCCTGAATGTCTTGTGGCTTGGTCAGTTCAAAAGTTGCGAGAAATTCATCTTCAACCAGCGCGGAAACTGGCTGGGATGCTGCTGCATCATCCAGCACCTCTTTGGCATTTTGTAACTGGTACAAATTCACGGCTTGCTCGGTAGCCATCTGCCTGGCTACTCCGGGATAGGCCACTGGCCGAAAATCAACAAACAACGGCGACAGCACAGGCCTGTCATTATTAGACAAAGGCATAGCCGACGACAGGAACAACTTGACGCCTTTCCAGTCAAAACCTGATTGGTTGATGACGCTGGCGCGGTACATGAGTTTAAGGGGTTTTTCCAGACCATCCGAACGAAGGTCGTACAAGGGCGTCCAATAAGCCTGCGTGATGAGGTACGTGCAGGCAATTTCAATAGAACCAGCGTCTGTCGCGTCTAGTTTCAAGACAATTTCGCCGGTTTGATTGGCGACATTGGGTTGCAGGCGGACAAGGTCTTCCTCTAATTTTTGCCGCAATTCATTCAATTTTCGCTGGCGAATATTGGTTTGCAATTCAGTTTCATTCAATTCGGCCAGGCGTGTTCGGTAGTAAGTGAGCAATTCGCGCAGCTCATTGACAGACATGGTGATGGTGTTGCTGCCTTGAGTGCCCTGCCCTACTTGCTGGATTTTTCCATTGAGGGCCTGACGCTCGGTTTTGATTAATTCCACCGCCTGTTGAATACGATAAGCTTCATCATTGAGCAAGACAATCGAGTCGCGAATGGTCTGAGCGCGCGGGTTTTCAGGCGCTGCGCCCGGCGTTTTCATCTGAAAAACAGCAGAAAGCAGCGCCGCGCGGCCTTTGATGCGCACTTGCAGGCTGTTGGGGTTAAAATATGGCGAGAGGTTTTCAAAAATCACTTCCGAATTGCCGGCGGGAACGCGCACGTTAGCCACGCTGGTCAGTTTGGCCCCGGAGCGATAAACCGTGGCTTCGGTAATGCTCGGACGAACGCGATTATCGGGATTGGCCGAAAAAGATAGAAACAGACAAATAACAAGGGTGAAAAAAGCGGAAAATCGCATAAGGCATATTGAAATATGGTGAACAATTTGCTTTTGGATGCAATCACAACCGGATTTGCATAAATGTGGATAAAACTTCCCCGCCCATTTGCATACAACTATCTATTTTCGCGCCCCATGCGGTTAAAATCATTAGAAATTAAGGGTTTCAAATCCTTCGCCAACGAAACGGTGCTGCACTTCAATGCAGACGTAACAGGCGTAGTCGGCCCCAACGGTTCGGGCAAAAGCAATGTCGTTGACGCGATCAGGTGGGTGTTGGGTGAACAGAAAAGCAGTCAGTTGCGCCTCGACAAAATGGCTTCGGTCATTTTTAACGGCACCAAAAAGCGCAAGGAAGGTCAAATGGCGCAAGTCACACTGACCTTTGACAACACGAAGAATGTCCTTCCAACGGAATACACGACCGTCGCCATCAGCCGCATCCTCTACCGCAGCGGCGAAAGTGAATACCGCCTCAACGGCGTCACCTGCCGACTGAAAGACATCACTTCGCTGTTTCTGGACACCGGCATCGGCCCTGATTCTTACGCGATCATCGCCCTGAACATGGTCGAAGACATGCTCTCCGACCGCGAACAGGCGCGCCGCAAAATGTTCGAACAAGCGGCCGGTGTCAGTAAATACAAAGCCCGAAAACACGAAACGCAGCAAAAACTGGAGGCCACCACCGCCGACCTCGACCGCGTAGAGGATTTGCTGTTTGAAATTTCAGACCAACTGAAAAAACTGGAAAAACAAGCCGAACGCGCCCAAAAATTCTACGCCCTGAAAGATGAATACAGGACATTAAGCGTGGAATTGGCCGTTCATAACCTCGCGCGACACAAGGCCACCTATAAAGAACTGGAAAGCCAGATCGCCCGCGAAGAAGACAACTACCGAAGCACCGAGGCCATGAGCCGACTGCTGGAAGCCGACGTAGAAGCCAAGCGAAAAAGCCATACGGACAAGGAAACGAGCCTGAGCGAACAGCAACAGGAGGTCAATCGCCTGACCGGACGCATACGCGGCAAGGAAAATGAAAAGGCCATGCAAGAGCAAAAACGCTCTTTCATCGCCAATGACCTGCGCCGCCTGGATGACCAAATTGCCAACAGCGTCAGCCAGTTGGGTCGCCTCGAAGGCGAAATCGAAGGCTATACGACCGACCTCAACTACGAACGCCGCGTAGAAGCCGAACTGGAAGACGCGCTATCCGCAGCTCAAAAACTACTGGAAAAAGTTCGCGCCGACCATAACCTGCTCAAGGGAAACCTCGATGAATTTATCAAGGAACAACAAACCCTCGAGCGTGAAGTGGTAGAACTGGAAAAAACCAAAGCCATCCAGACCAGCCAGATTGACAGCCTGCGCCGCGATGTGGAACGTACCCTCAGCGACATCGCCACACGCCGCGAGGAAATGAAAGTGCTGGAAAAAAACCTGGCCGTACAGTCCGCGGCTGAGTCAGCGCAGCAAAAGAAAATCGGCGAACTGGAAACTTCCGAAACCCGCCGAAAATCCGACCTGACCACCGCCGAACAACAGGAAGAAACCCTGCGCCGCAAGGTTGCCGACCACAACCGCGCCCTCGACGCCCGCCGAAACGAGTTCAAACTGACCAAAAGCATGGTCGAGTCGCTCGAAGGGTTCCCGGAGAGCATCAAATTCCTGAGCCAACAAAAAGATTGGGCGAAAAACTGCCCGCTGCTTTCCGACCTGCTCTATGTGCGCGAGGAGTTCCGCATTGCCATCGAAAATTACCTCGAACCCTACCTGAACTACTACGTCGTGCCCAACGCCGACGCCGCGGTTCAGGCGATTCAGATGCTGGGCCAGGGCCAAAAAGGTCGCGCCAACTTCTTTCTGCTCGATGCCTTCCGCGATTACCACGCGCCACTGACACTGTTGCCCGGCGGCTTCAGGGCCATCGAACTGGTGGAAGTAGAAGCGCAATATCGCCCGCTGATTGAGTACTTGCTGGCCAATGTTTTAGTCAGCGACGATCCGAACCCACCTGCGAATGTTCCCGATGCCGACACGGTTATTTTAGGTAAAAATGGCGCATTCACCCGTCGCAAATTCAGCATGAGCGGCGGCTCGGTTGGCCTTTTTGAAGGCAAAAAAATTGGCCGGAAAAAGAATCTTGAAATTCTGGAAACAGACATCAAGAAACTGGAATCCACTGAAAATCAACTTAATACGCAACTGGCTACGCTCCGCACGCATATTCAGGGACTAAAAAATGCCGACCAATCGGCCATGCTTCAACGCGAGCGGGAAGCCATGAACCGCATCAGCCAGGAAAAAGCGGGACAACAGGCCAAACTCGACAATATCGCGGCCTTCGTGGCCAACTTCGACGCGCAGGCCGGCGATGCAAATGAACGCATTTCAACCCTGAGCGCCAGCAATGCCACCATTGACCTCCAACTCCGCGAAAAACAAAACGCCGCAGACGCCCTGCGCGAACGCTTGTCAAACGCCGACGGTTCTTTCCGCGACGTGGCCGAACAACTCAGCCAGGCCAGCGCAGACTACAACCAGAAAAACATCGAGTTTATCCGGCAGCAAAACAAGGTGAACACGTTCAGACAGGAACTGACCTTCCGTGAAAATCGCCGCAACGAACTGCGTCAAACGGAACAAAACGCCAGAACGACACTCGCCCGTCATGCTGACGAAATTGCCCTGATTGAAGCAGATATTCAGCGCATTACCAATGAATTGACGGCGGCTTATGCCGAGAAAAAGGAAAAAGAAGCAGCGCTGAGCGGCGTTGAGCAATCCTATTTCAAAGCCCGAAACGAGATTCACGAACTGGAAAACAAGCAGCGTGAAAACTTTCGGAAACAACAGGATTTGCAAGTCCTGGTCAATCGCCTGAAGGAGAAATTCAACGATGTAAAATTTGAAATAACAGCCA
>JADZBJ010000211.1 GCA_020852155.1 Saprospiraceae bacterium
AGTTTCATAAAATCGCACCTTTTTAAAATAGAAGTAGTTCTGTTGCTCGGCTGGCACTTCATTCAGGATTTCCTCCATTCGTTTGAGCAGTTGACCGGACTCTTCTATTTTTCCCAAACTCAATTTTGTCGGCGCCAGCACCAGCAGCGCATCAAACACAGCCTGTCGCTCGAAGTCGCCATGCAAAAAGGCATAGCCTTTGTCGGCATATATTTCACCTTCTGTCATCTTGCCTTGTTTGACCAGCATATTCGCAATGTCAACGGTGGCGATACTTTGCCAGACCTGACATAAACTGATTTGTGGCGGTCTTTGGCCCGGACAATTACTGGCTACCTCCAGTATTTTTTTGGCATAGACGATCCCCTCCTCATAATTTCCCTGTTGTTGATAGGTGCTTGATATCAGGTTGGTATTTAAAACCCAGGTTTGAAGGCCGCGGTCGTCGGGTTTACAAAACGGCTCAACGCTTTTCAGGATGTTTAGCGCCTTTTCCAGATCATCGAGTTCGTACATGAATTTTGCGTCATGAAACAGGATTCTGGCCGGCTCAAAGTACTTGAACTGTTCCAGCCCCACCGATTTCATGCGTTCAAACTCGGTCAGGATATGGGCGTATAATTTTTCATGCAGGATCAGTTTGTAGTTGTATTTTTCAAACTGTAAATAATGCAACGCAACGATTTCCTCCACGTCCCAGCCTGCTTCGCTTGCCGTTTTATACAATTTTTCTATACTCGACAAACGCATCTCCTGCGGCCATTTGAAATCAGGTCGTTGCTGAAAAAATTCAAAATCAAGCGCCCATACAGCGCGATGATCGCCTGCCTTTCGGGCAACATCCAGCAGCGCGTGATATTCTTGTAAAAAAGTGGATGTATCCCTCAATTCCAGATTTAACTGAAAAATATATGCACTGCGCTCAGCACTGCTCATAGCGGCAAATGCCTGCAAATCAGGCGCTACCGCCTGCGAAAAAAGTGGAACCGTATGGAAAACAAACAGCAATCCAAAGATTGCCAATGCACGTAATAATGCGAGCATTTTAAACAAAAAGCAGGAAGAGGATAATAACTTTCGGGCGAAAGTAACACTAAGATTATTATTGCGTGTCTTTACACTTATTTTAAGGATGGTGTTCGGCACTCAAATGCGGGGCGCTTGTGTTATGGTCAACTCAAAGTGGTTCTGAATGAATCACGTCTGTAAATCCTTAAAAATCAGGAAAATCAATCCTGAAATTTTTAAAACCTCTTGGCATAAGACGGTATTTTGCCATCATAACAAGTCAATTATCAAATTTAAAATGGAACCTATTCATATCCGGCAGGTCGGTATCAATGATGTAGATGCCCTTCAAGCGATCAGCCAAAAGACGTTTTTTGAAACTTTTGCCGAAGTGAATACGGCAGAAAATATGGCTCGGTACCTGGCAGAAAGTTTTTCCGTGGAGAGAATAACCTCAGAACTAACCAACCCAGATTCGCTCTTTTATTTTGCTGAATCAGCAGGGACTGCGATCGGATATTTGAAACTCAACTTTGGCGAATCCCAAACGGATGTGAAAGACAATAAATCGCTCGAAATCGAACGCATTTATGTGCTGAACGAATTTCACGGCAAGCAAGTAGGACAAATTTTGTACGAAAAAGCCATTGATGTGGCCCGCCAGTCCGGCGCTGATTATGTGTGGTTAGGCGTTTGGGAAGAGAACCCGAGAGCGATCCGATTTTACCAGAAAAACGGTTTCGTAGAATTCGGAAAGCATGTTTTTAAACTCGGCGACGACGAGCAAATAGATATTCTGATGAAACTGCCGCTGAGTCAGGCATCTGATTAACAAAAACGAGGGCCATCTTGCAAACAGCAAGATGGCCCTCGAACATTATTCAGACGATTGTCTCTACCTATGTATCAGGCTACACCCGATACCAGCACAGAGATTTCGTTGTTCAACATTTCAACAAAACCGCCGGTAACGTTATAGTTGATTTTTTCTCCGCTATTGGTTACCACCTTCACCTCGCCTTTAGTCAAAGACGAAACGATGGCTGCGTGATTGTTCAGCAGTTGAAGTTGTCCGTCAGTGCCCGGAACGGTCACTGAGTTGACTTCGCCTGTAAATATCTCCTTTTCAGGACTAAGAATTACCAGATTCATAATTGATCATGATGAACGATCCATGATGAGCGATAAGCAATGAATTTCAACGGATTATGAAAAAATTCATCCTTTATCATTCCTCATTGATCATTTATTTAGAAGCTTCTTCCATCATTTTCTTGCCTTTGGCGATCGCATCGTCAATATTACCGACGAGGTTGAATGCGCCTTCTGGCAAGTTATCGAGTTCGCCGTCCATGATCATATTGAAGCCACGAATGGTTTCATCAATCGGAACGAGTACGCCTTTCAGGCCTGTGAACTGCTCGGCCACGTGGAATGGCTGAGACAGGAAGCGCTGAACGCGGCGAGCGCGACCTACGACGAGTTTGTCTTCGTCAGACAGTTCTTCCATACCGAGGATGGCGATGATGTCCTGCAATTCGTTGTAGCGCTGGAGGATTTGCTTCACGCGCTGAGCGCAACGGTAGTGCTCGTCGCCGATGATTTTCGGATCAAGGATACGGCTGGTAGAGTCGAGCGGGTCAACCGCAGGGTAGATACCCAGGGAAGCAATTTTACGGCTCAATACCGTTGTTGCGTCAAGGTGCGCGAAGGTTGTCGCCGGAGCCGGGTCAGTCAAGTCGTCGGCAGGTACGTAAACGGCCTGTACTGAAGTGATCGAACCACGCTTGGTTGACGTAATGCGCTCTTGCATGACACCCATTTCGGTAGCCAGTGTTGGCTGGTAACCTACGGCTGAAGGCATACGACCCAACAAGGCCGATACTTCAGAACCCGCCTGGGTAAAGCGGAAGATATTATCTACGAAGAAAAGGATGTCACGGCCGCCGGCAGGGTCGTTCAGGTCGCCATCGCGGAAGTATTCAGCCATGGTCAGACCGGAAAGCGCTACGCGGGCACGGGCGCCAGGCGGTTCGTTCATCTGACCGAACACGAGTGTTGCCTGCGATTTTTCCAGTTCTTTTTTATCTACTTTGGTCACGTCCCAGCCGCCTTCTTCCATGTTATGTTTGAAAGCCTCGCCGTACTTGATTACGTTGGATTCGATCATCTCGCGGAGCAGGTCATTACCTTCGCGGGTACGTTCGCCCACACCGGCAAAAACCGACATACCGTCGTATGCTTTAGCGATGTTGTTGATCAATTCCATGATCAAAACCGTTTTACCTACGCCGGCGCCACCGAACAGACCGATTTTACCACCCTTTGCATAAGGCTCGATCAGGTCAATAACTTTGATACCTGTGTACAGGATTTCACGCTCGGTTGACAGGTCTTCGTATGCTGGCGGCTTACGGTGAATAACGTATGCTGTTTTGCCCTTCGGCACAGGGCCGATACCGTCAATGGCTTCGCCAACGACATTGAAAAGACGACCGCGCACCTGATCGCCAACAGGCATAGAGATTGGAGAGCCTGTGTCTTCGCACTCCATACCGCGCATCAGACCGTCCGTAGAGTCCATCGCAATGGTACGTACGCTGTCTTCGCCCAGGTGGCGTTGAACTTCAAGGATAAGCTTAGAGCCGTCAACGCGCTTGAGTTCCAGCGCGTTCAGAATCTCAGGCAATTCACTGTTAGGGCCGCTGAAATCCACGTCGACACCGGCGCCGATAATTTGTTTGATTCGACCGATATTTGCCATAAATCGAAATTAAGTTTGGTAGCCGGTGGGGGAAAAGGTTGGCAATCACCGGAAAATTGCCCTTGGCTGTTAAAAAGCCGCGCAAAGGTAGTTTACTTTCAGAAAAAAAAGCAGTCATGCAGACTTTTTTGTACCGAATTTTATTTTCCTGAAAAGCCCTTTTTATGGCGAATGCTCCGAACTGAATGGCGCCATGTGCGTTTTAACAATTATTATTCCTGTTTATGATGTCTAAAGTAGTACTCATTGCCGGCGGTAGCGGGCTGGTTGGTTCAAAAATGTCTGCATTATTTGCACAAGCGGGTTACGAAGTCCGCTGTCTGACGCGACGTCCTGCACAACAACATGATTTTGCATGGAATCCTTCTTCGGGCCAAATTGATGATCGCGCGCTGGATAACGTCAATATCCTTGTCAATCTGGCTGGCGCAGGTATTGCAGATAAACGCTGGACGAAAAAAAGAAAAGAAGAAATCATTGAAAGCCGCACCGAGAGTAATCGTACGCTGGCCAACGCCCTGCAGCGCTCCGGAGTAAAACCCGACTGTTTCCTTTCAGCGTCAGCCATAGGTTACTACGGCAATACCGGCGAGGTCTGGGTAACCGAAACGATGCCATCTGCCGATAAAAGTTTTATGGTGGAATGTTGCCGGCTTTGGGAAAAAAGCGCACAGGAAGTAGCCGCCTTTTGCGGGCGCACCTGCGTTTTTAGAATCGGCATTGTCCTGGCCGCCGAAGGAGGCGCGCTGGCAGAAATAGCCAGGCCCATGAAATTCGGCGTGGGCGCATGGTTTGGCGGCGGCTACGCCTGGTACAGCTGGATTCATCGCGATGATTTGTGTCGCATGTTCATCGCAGCAGCAGAGAGAAGCCAATATGAAGGCGTATATAATGCCGTAGCACCCAATCCGGTACGCAACAAGGTTTTCGTCAAGGCTGTGCGCAAAGCGCTCCACTCCCCTGCCCTGCTGGCGCCAGCCCCTGAATTTGCCTTGAAATTAGTGTTGGGTGAAATGTCGGCCGTGGTGTTAAACAGCAACCGGATTTCGGGCGAGAAGATCGTAAAAGCGGGGTTCAAGTTTGAATTTCCGGAGTTGGCAGCGGCGCTGGCGGAGGTTTTTCACTAATTCAAAACCAACACCACGCCAAAAACCACCACAAATGCCATCAATAAGGCAACGCGCCAGATACCATTCAGGATTGATACCTGATTTTATCATACAATTTGACTAATGCCGTCAACAATTCCTGAGGAGATGAAAGTATCTGATAACTGTTTTGTCCGAACATCTGTGGCAGGTAATATTTGGCATTGGCTTCTATGGCCAGTGCATACGTTGAAATATGCCGTTCATTCAGTTCGCGCAGCGCCTGTTTGACATCCTGGATACCATATCGGCCTTCATAGCGATCAAAATCGTTGGGTTTTCCGTCCGACAGCAGAATAAGCCACTTGTTCTTTGTCGGACGACTGTCCAGCAGCGCTCCGGAGTGCCGAAGCGCCGTTCCAATGCGGGTGTAACCGCCTGGTTCGACTGCCCCGATGTTAAACCGGGATTTCGCCCAGGGATCATCGAAATTTTTTAAGGAAATATAGGTGGCGTAATTGCGGGTTTTGGAATAGAAACAATGAATCGAAAAGTCAATACCAAACTCGTTGAGTATTTCACCAAAAAGAATAGACGCCTGTTTTTCTACATCAAGAATGCGATTCCCGTCGGCATAACTATCGCTTGACAAACTGACATCAAGGAGTAGCAACACCGATAAATCTTTTTCTTGCTTGCGCTTGGAAAGGTATATCTTTTCGGAAGGCGTATGGCCCGTTTGAACATCAACGAACAGGTCTGTAACGCTGTCTATGTCAAAGGCGTCGCCTTGTGTTTGTCGCCTTTGTTGCTGCATTTTGTTGTTGACGGAGGTGAGCATTTTCCGCAAGCCCGTCAGTGTAGCCGTATGGTCGGCAATGGTCTTTTTGAAATACGCAACATCAGTTTTTCGCTGCAAGAGCGGATAAAGTTTGCAAAAACCTGTTTTGTAGGCACGTTTTGAATAATCCCATTCGTCGTATAGAACAGGGTCGCCTTGTGCTTCCAGTTCCGCACTTTCCGAAACGTTCGTATTTTCCAGAAAATCGGCCTGATAAACACTGTGTACCGGATCATCCACGCGCACGGTGTATTTCATGTTCAACTCATCCAGCGCATCCTGATGGTCAGCCAACTCGTCGTCGCCATCAAAATCACGCCAGACGCCGCTGAACTCGTCGGCAGTTTCCACCTTTTCAAAATTGTGCGTCAGCACATAATCCTCCTGGGCTTTCTTATCAACAGTGAGTTGGTGAATTTCCTCGACAATTTTGGCTTTTAACACCGTTTGGTGTGAGGGCTGATGGTGTTGAAAAATCTTGTCATCTACTTGATGTAATTGATGTTCAGGTGTCTCTATTGGACTGTTTACCATCCATTTTCCATATAAAAAATGAAAATCAGGTTGCTTTTTAGGCGACGCCTGAGCATTCAGCATATTGAACATCTCGTCAAACCAGTCTCGCGTTATCGGAAACTCTTCAAACAACACGGACAACACAACCGGCGAACCTTCGCGGGCTTTTTGTCGTGAAATATCAAGGGGTTGCTCTCCTTGTACTTCATTCCAGTTGATGTTGAGGCGTTTCTGAATAGACAAATACAGCACCCTGAACAGGTAAAACTGCCTGTTCTGTTCAATGGTTGGAAACAATTCACAGGAAACGGGCAGGAAGAAGGCATTGTTTTTATAGCCGCCTTCCTGCTCCGCCGGAAAAATCTCAATGACACTGCCGGTAATGGCACTGGCCAAAACAATCAATCGGGCCTTGAGTGTGTCAAGATGCACCAGGCTGTTTTGAGCCGCCGCTGCTGCCCGTTTTCTTTCCTTGAAATAGCGGGCTGCTCTGCCAAAAAGATATTCGTCGAGTGCCATTTTTTGAAAATTTTCGCTAAAGTTTACTGAGAGGTTGTTAAAACTCCCCTCACTGGTTCAAAA
>JADZBJ010000212.1 GCA_020852155.1 Saprospiraceae bacterium
CAAAAAATCCTTTTCGTGGGGCTTGAGTTGTATGAATTGAGTTGGTCTGCCCATTGCAAAATTTTTAGTGAACCCAAATCTATAATGATTATTTCAAAGAACTTTAAAAATGTTGTACTTAGTTTTACGAGTAATTTGTAAGATTGATATGTGAAACCGCCGCCAGAGTAATCTGCAATATATATAGCTGAATTTCCATCAGGAGGCGTAGGGAAAAGCGAAGTGTTTTCGGCTGCCAACGTGGAGAAAAGTACTTGCGATTGGCTTTTCCTTACTGTAAAACCAGCCGGAACGCCAACATTACCGAATGATTGTCGCCTGTATGTGCCGTCGTACCCGGGTTAGGAGTTGTCCAGCGGTCGTTATAGTTGAACGAAATCAGCGAGGTATAGTCGCCGTTATAGGGCATACAACCTGCAACCATCCGCGGCATTGTTGCTCCCGGCGCACATTGATTCGCAACGTAAACACCGAAGTCAATATTTGAAGCAGGAGCCGTCACAAATCGGACAGAAGTAGAAGAGTTTGTGCCGTAGGATGCGTCCTTGTAACCCGCCGGCGCTACAAATTCAACCCGGTATGATGTACCGGAAGTCAAACCCGAAACGCTGTACATGCCGTCATTACCAGACACAGCAGACCCCGCCAATACGCCACTGGCATTATACACATTAACCGTAACATGCGGGAATATCAACTCATTGGCCCCTAACGCACCATCGTTATTTCCATCAAAAAATGTTAGTCCCGAAATGCTTTGTGCGGAAGCCGTGGACATCGAAACCCCAATCATTACCATCAAGACCATTAACATCCTGCACAGGTTGAACCCGGAGGACGTTCCATCGTCATGAGGGTAATTGAATTTTGTAAAGCAACTTTTCATATTTAGATTATTTTAATGTGATTTGTAGGAATTCAGACAGTTTAGAATTGTTGCCGGACTGGAGATATCCTCAACGACACATTCGTGTGATGGAAATAATAAATCATCGGTTTTTTGAAAATAAGATTTGGCAAACCAGTTGCTTTGTCGAAAGGCCACCAAAACACTGAATGATCCTTTAAGATACTGAACAAGCAAACAGAAGCAATCTGCCCTTCAGGACCAAATTGCTTTTTGCGCAGGTAAGCCAAAAATATTTTACACAAAGGTAGACAGGCAATATACAATGCGCTATGGACAATCTATTTCAATTTTTCATACGGATAACAATTTATACACATATTCTACTTTTAATCTATATCATTGATTATCAATGTACTTACACCAATTTTAGATTTACTAATTTTAACTTTTTTAAAAACCTCAAATTCCGCGAGCAGGCGAGGCTGAATAGATAATTACCTGTATCATTGGCAATGATCCTCTGACACAAGTATCAAAAGTCATTGCCAAAGTATAGTTAGAGTGCTGTGCTAAAAATCTACAACGAATTCACAGACGCTACATCAACCAGCCCTGACCTCCCCCTGTTAATCGAGTATGCAATCGCCAAATTCGGTATCCACGCAGCCCAGGCAATAATGGAATAGGAAAAGATGTAATCGTCAGTAAACAAGTAGGAAAGCGGTATAGCCAGCCGCAGATTGACGGCCGAAAGGCATAAGGCATAACTGTAAGTCATGAAGTTCCGGTGCTCCGCCAAACGCTTGTTTCGGATGGCTGTATAGCCCTGCAACGTTGTATAAAAATACAAGACAGATACTATCGAAAAGCCAAGCGCCGGAATCCAGCCGCCGGTCGAAAACAAACTCAGGTAAAAGCCTGCCACGGCACAAATCAGCGCAGCCACAAAATAGATTTTACCCAAAGTGCGGTGCAAACCCGTATGCCTGTTTTGCAGGTATCGGTTAAATTGTATCCAGCCGATCACAATAGCAAGCCCTCCCAGGATCATGTGCGTGTACAGAAAAAACCACCACACTTTACTACCAAGGGCTGCCTGACTTTTAAGTTCGAGGTAACCTTCAGCAACGCCGTACATCAGGTAAGCAACCGGTATATAGCCGACCAGTAATGCCAACAGCACAACAATCACCCACAGAAATTTCAACAACAATGTTTTCATCATTTTACCTTAAGAGTGTGTTCGGGAATTGGATTTTGGCCTGCTCTCGAAAAATTCAATTCTGCTCGGCGTTAAAATTTTCGCCTTAGAACCCGACTAAGACTGCAAATTTTGCCTTGATCAACATCAAATTTTTCCTCGTTCGGCACAAACCCAATTCCCGAACACACTCTAAAATTTGATAAGAAAAGGCAAAGATTGACCTGTATGTAGCGGCCGGTCGCCCTCGCTGATAAGGTGGCACTTAAAAGATAGTATACAGAACAGTTTTCGTATGGTAAAAGGGGCACATTTTTGAGGGGTCTACGTTAGATTTTTCGCCGAAATTTGTCCCACTTCGCCTGCAAAATCTGCCTTGACCGCTCTAAAATCTGCTCCCTTCCCCATTACGAATACTATTCTATATACTATCTATTGTCATGACAGAAAGTTTGTCATTGATGGCATACATTTGCCACCTCAACCAATGCTTTGAAAGAAATTTCCATGTCTGATACTGTTTTTTCCCTGATTCAGCACGAACTGGATCGCCAACGCCGGGGCGTTGAACTCATCGCCTCCGAAAATTTTACCAGCGCCAATGTCATGCGCGCCATGGGCAGCTGCCTGACCAATAAATACGCCGAAGGATACCCCGGCAAACGCTACTACGGCGGCTGCGAAGTCGTGGATCAGGTGGAGCAATTAGCCATAGATCGTATCCGTGAACTCTTTGGCGCAGCCTGGGCCAATGTGCAGCCGCACTCCGGCGCACAAGCCAATGCCTCGGTTTTCCTGGCGTGCCTGCAACCCGGCGACAAAATCCTGGGCTTTAACCTGGCCCACGGCGGTCACCTGTCGCACGGTTCGCCAGTCAATTATTCAGGCAAAGTCTATCAGCCCGTTTTTTACGGCGTGGAAGAAGAAACCGGCCGCATTGACATGGATAAAGTAGAAGCCATCGCCCGCGCCGAGCAACCCAAACTCATCATCTGCGGCGCATCAGCCTATGCCCGCGACTGGGATTATGCGCGCTTCCGCCAAATCGCTGACGCCGTCGGCGCTATCCTGTTGGCCGACATTGCTCACCCGGCCGGACTCATCGCCACCGGACTGCTGAACAACCCGATGCCTCACTGCCACATCGTGACGAGCACCACCCACAAGACCCTGCGCGGCCCGCGTGGCGGTATCATCCTGATGGGCCAGGATTTTGATAACCCGTGGGGACGAACCACCAAAAAAGGCGCACCCATTCAAATGTCGTCCATCCTCGACAGCGGCGTTTTCCCCGGTATGCAGGGCGGCCCGCTGGAGCACGTCATCGCTGCCAAAGCCGTAGCATTCGGTGAAGCGCTGCAACCGTCTTTTAAAACCTACGGTGAACAAGTCATTAAAAACGCACAGGCCATGGCGCAGGAATTCGTCGCCCGCGGCTATGACATCATTTCCGGCGGCACAGACAACCACCTGATGTTGCTCGACTTGCGCAGAAAAAATGTAACGGGCAAAGTGGCCGACGCCGCCTTGGGTAAAGCCGACATTACAGTCAATAAAAATATGATTCCATTCGATCCGCAACCGCCTATGACGACCTCCGGTATTCGTGTGGGCACCGCAGCAGTCACCTCGCGCGGTTTCAAGGAAAATGACTGCCGCCAGGTAGTAGAATGGATTGATGAGGTCATCACAAATGCCGATAATGATGATCGTATCAGCAAGGTCCGCCAGGCGGTAAATGCTTATATGAAGCAGTTTCCGCTTTATGATTGACGCGATTTTCTTAGTGCCTCTTAGTGTGCCTTAGTGTCTTGGTGGTGAAAAAATAACCACTACGGCACTAAGGCACACTAAGAAACACTAAGGATTTTCGAATCAATAAAAAAAATAATGCCCGGTGGAGTGAGTTCCAACCGGGCATTATTTTTAGGAAAAAAGAGCCGAATTTCAGTGTTGAAAAACGTGCTGTTTACCTGTTAAAAATTTGCGGCCAAAATAAACAAGGGCCAAAAGCAAAGTGTAAGCGAAAGTCGCGGTCATGGTAGTAGTTGTAGTTAGTTGCTAATTGTCAATCTTCTAACGGGGAATGGGTTAATTTCGCTGCTACCGGGAAGCATCTTTTTCGAAAAAAAATTTCAACGCGCATTCATTTACCTTGAAAATATTTTTCAAATAATTGATTTTCAATCACTTGTAAAAATTTATGAAAACAAATTTTTTCTTCATCACACTGGCCTTTACAGTGTTTTTTTCCTGTAAAAACACAACGCAGCCACCCGCAGCGACCGACAATGCTGCTAACTCAGGCAATACCGAAGCCGCTGACCCGCGCCCGCCTGTTTACCTCGAAGGACTGTACGCTACCTCGGAAGCGCCAGGACATGCGGTGCAAAACCTCTTTGACACCGACGACCAAAACGACTGGCAAACTCGCCCCGGCGCAGGCCCCGACGAGGGCATCATGTTGTATTTCGACAATGCCGTTTCCATCGGAAGCGTACAGGTCGAATCCGTCGCCGGCAGTTTCAAAAAAGACGGAGACATCGTGCCCACCATCAAGGTTTTTATCAATGGCAAAACTGCCGCAGGCGGCATGCCCGACGAGAAAATTATGGTGAATGAAAAAACGGTCAAATCGCTTTACCTGCGTTTTGAAGTTACCGGAAAAGAGTCGGTGTACGAAGAGCAGAAAAACAGCGATGGCAGTACCCTTGAAATCGAAAAATACCCGGCAGACGCCACCGTCGGATTGCGCAAACTGCTGGTCTATAATGACAAAGGCGAGGCCATGCGCATCGTCGCACCGCAGCGAAAAACAGGCTCGGTTACTGCCAGCAGCACCCTGGCGCCGGTTTCGGCCTATGGCCCGGCCAACCTGTTCGATGCCCGAAAAGAATTTGTATGGGTAGAAGGCAATGCCGCCACTACCGGCGAAGGCGAAACACTGAACCTGCATTTTGACCAGCCAGTCAACATCACCGCCATTCGGTTCTGGAACGGCTACCAACGCAGCGACGAACACTACACAGCCAATACCCGACTGCGCGATGTCGCTTTTCATGCCGCCAGCGAATCGCCCCGAACCTATACCCTGCGCGACGACAAAAGCGGACAGCGCATTGATCTGTCGCCTGCCGCCAAAGGACAGGATTTCACGCTGCGCATTCAATCGGCCTACGCCGGCAAAAAATACAAAGACCTGGCCCTGAGTGAAATGGTCTTCTACGACGGCGATAAGCCATTTACCCTGAGTACTACTGACCGGGAAAAGACCATTTCAGACATTCGGAACAAAATCGCCGGTTCGCCTCTGGCCGCATTGTTAGACAAGCGCATCGGCAATTTTGAACATGCCGACACGGAACGCTCCCGCTCGTTGATTCTGCGCGCCGACGGCACATTCGTCCTGTATGAATTTGAAACTTACCCGGAACGGGAAGAGGATTATGAGATCATCGCTGACGGCAACTGGGAGCCGGTCTCTGCCAACGGGCAGCAAACCACGATCAAGGTGTTCGGTCGCTGGAGCAATGTTTCACAATGGGCCGACTACTATGCAGGCACTTCAAAAGAAGAAGTGACGCGCATTTTTAACGATCAAATCAGCATTACAGCAGGGAAAATCAAGGGGAATAAATGGATCGGGATGTTTTATGTTGATGTCAGGTAACAGGGTAATACTCGTTTGGGCAGCCTCGCTTGCGGTGTTGATCTATGCCCTAAC
Source organism: Saprospiraceae bacterium (assembly GCA_020852155.1). Taxonomy (GTDB): domain Bacteria; phylum Bacteroidota; class Bacteroidia; order Chitinophagales; family Saprospiraceae; genus M3007. Next base: position 5,776 of record JADZBJ010000212.1, read on the forward strand.
CTGGCAAATCCCACGCGCCGATTTCAACACGTTTATCGGCGTGTATGGTGCTGCTTTCGGGATATATCTGTGGTTGCTGCGAAAACACCAACCAGAAAACACCTCGTTACTGCTCGCCGCAGGTTTTCTGATGCGCATCGTCGCTGTGCTGGCGGTACCGGTGTTGTCCGACGACGCTTATCGCTTCCTCTGGGACGGCGGCCTGACCATTTCAGGTTGGCATCCGTTTGCGCACACGCCGGAGTATTTTGCCAATGCCGGGCTTTTCAACCGATACTGTACGCCTGAACTGTTCGGATTGCTCAATTCACCAAAATATTACACGGTCTATCCGCCGGTTTGTCAGGGCGTATTTGCGTTGTCGGCCTGGGTGGTCGGTGGTAAAATTCTAACCGGATTAGTTGTCCTTAAACTGTTTTTGTTGCTGTGCGAATGGGGCAGCATTCGTTGTTTGCGCCTGTTGAAAAATGACTACGCCGCTGTGGCTTATGCCCTGAATCCGTTGGTGATCCTTGAAGTCTGCGGCAATGCGCATTTTGAAGGGGCGATGATCTTTTTCGCGCTATGGGCATTATGGCTTCTACAACGCGCCAGTCTGAACAAAGCGGCTGTCGTATGGGCGCTGTCTGTCGCCTCCAAATTACTGCCCTTGATGTGGCTGCCGCTGGTATGGGCGCGACTCGGCTGGGCGAAAGGCGGGCGGTTTTTGCTAGCGTTTTCGGTGGCCAGTCTGATGTTGTTTTCGCCGCTGCTGCAAATGTCCGTCCTGACCAACATGGCCGCCAGCATTGACCTTTATTTCCAAAAATTTGAATTTAATGCCAGCCTGTACTACCTGATTCGGGCATTGGCAAACCATTTTGCCGAGAAAAACACCGGGGAAATACTCGGCCCGATCATGGGCTTGCTGTCGCTGTCGGGTCTGCTGTTCCTGACCTGGCGAGCCATAAAACGCTCAGATATTTCACTGTACGCTTTATTAATGTGGAGCAGCGTGTGGCATCTGCTGTGTTCCACAACGGTGCATCCGTGGTATGTACTGGTACCTTTTGCATTTTCCCTGCTCACGCGCTGGCGTTTTCCATTGGTCTGGACGGGCGTGGCTGCCCTCTCCTATTCGCATTACGCAGGTGGTCTTTTTCAGGAAAATTATGGGTGGATTGCAGTGGAATACTGCGCAGTTTTAGGGTGGATGGGGATTGATTCGATGAAACGCGGATTGCGCGGAATAAAAAACGCAGATTTTCGCGGATTTTCTTAGTGTCTCTTAGTGCTTCTTCGTGCCTTAGTGGTGAAAAAATAACCACTAAGACACGAAGGTTCACTAAGAGACACTAAGAGATACTAAGGTGATTTATTTTTTAACCAGGCCCTTCAACACTTTCTCGTCAATAGAAACCGGGAAAGCCTTGCGCAGGTCTTCGATCCATTGCTTTTCAAGATAGTCCTGGTAATCAGCAACGGCGTAACCACGCGCTTCGGGCAGGGTTTTGGCCGTTGGCGCTACAATTTCCTCGATTTTGCTGAAAGAAGTGGTTTTGCTGGCATCGTCCGTTTTAGCGGCTGTCAGGCTGCCTGCGCTCCAGATGTCGTTCAGGTCTTTGTTTTTGCCTTTTTCAACTAATTTTTCTGAAACGGTCAGCACCTCTTCTTTTTTGTTGATCTTTTTCAGCACATCGGCGGTGGATTTCTTCTTGGCCATTTCACGAACATCAGCCAGCAGTTTTGGATCGGTATTTTTCAAGGTAAATGTTGTAACGCGTGCACGCTCATCCCATTTGTACTTGCTGCTCAGGCTCTGGCCGAAATATTGCTCCAGACCTACAGAGTCGGTGTTGGCGCGATCCCAAACATTGATTTTCAGCGCTTCAAAGAGCAAAATACCTTCTTCGTATTCGCGCATCAAAGATTTGAATTCAGGATATTTTTTATCCAATTGCGTTTCTTCAAACTGGAAAGCGATGTCGTCATTCCACTGTTTGTACAACTTCTGGATGGTTTCATTGACAGGCATACCTGCACCACGCATGCGTTCGCGGCCGGATTTTGAGCAATAATCTTAAAAATCAGCCACCGTATAGGTCTTGTTGGCGCCATAACGCACCAGCGGCTCTTGCGGGCGCGCAGGGTCAGGTTTCCATTTGAAAGTGTGGAAAATAGAATCCACCTGACGACCCGACCATTTGGCCAGGTTTTGGTCAAATGCTTCGTAGTTGCCTTCTTTGCGAATGCGTGCAATCATGCTCTGTTTGGCCAGTTCGCTGCGGCTGTCGCGTTTGATACGGTCGGCAATGATTTTTTTCATGGTATCGTAAGCCCCCACCTGACGCTTACTCACACGACGGATGATGTGCCAGCCAATAGTCGTCTCGACGGGCAGGCTGTAATCGCCATCTTTTTCGAGGCCAAAAGCCGCTTCTTCAAATGTTTTTTGATAGCGATTGATACCAAAAAAGCCAATATAACCGGCTTTGCTGACGGTGGCTTTATCGTCTGACCAACGCTGGCAGGCATCTTCCCACTTCGCGCCGGCCTTTAATTCGGCATACGCTGAGTCCGCACGAAGACGGGCTTTCATCTTGCTGTCTTCCGTGTCGCCTTTGCGGAAGAGAATTTGACCAACCTCCATCTCGCCACGTGCCGGACGGAAGCTATGTACATAAGCAATGTGGTAACCTGTATTCGAGCGAACAGGGCCGACAATGCTGCCCGCCTTGGCGCTGTAAATCGCTCTTTCGAGTGTATAAAAACCGTCGGGCAACATGGCATTCAAATAGCCCAGGCGACCGCGATTGTCCTTGGAAACCTTGTCTTCTGTGCTGTCCAGGGCTACCTGACCGAAATCCTTGCCGGACTGAACCAGTTTTAAAATACGATTGATGCGCGCGTACGCCTTGAGCGTATCGGCAGGCTTGGCATTTTTGTCGCAGGCTACGAAAATGTGGCTGATATCCACGTCCTGCACCATGCGATCATAGGCTTCGCGGGACAGTTTTTCGGTCACTTCACGATCTTCGAGGTAGGACTTGGCCAATTGGCGGCGGTAGCCTTCCAGTTCGCCCTGCAACGACGGGATGGTGTCGAGTTGCATCTCGCGGGCTTTGGCGACTTTGAGTTTGAATTTTACATACAAATCAAGGTAGTCGCGCAGTGATGCTTCCGAGAAATCGGCTTTATCCTGATTGGTTTTGCTGTAAATGTATTTGAATTCAGAAACGGTGGTTGGTTTACCACCGACAGTAAACAGTACCGGATCGCCTTGTGCTATGGCGTTAAAGGCAATTAGAAAGAAAAGGCAGAAGATGCTAAAAGCACGTTTGAACATGGTAAATGGTATTTTTCCTTGAATTTTAGTGTATGTCCGGGTTTAGAAAATTGAAGATTTACCGGATTGATTTATTTGATTACCAGAGATTTTCAGGCGCGAATTGTGCAAAACCATATATGTTTTGGCCAAAAAGGCGGGCAAAATTAGAAAAGGCGCTTCAAAAGCACTTTTTTATACCCGGCTTTTGAGGTCATTAACAGGAATTTGCCGATAGCGGCCAGTTTTGATACTTTTGCGGCCGATGTCAGCCAGCCTCACCGTTATTGTTCCGTGTTATAACCCGCCAGAAGGCTGGGAAAAAGCGCTTTCTACCCGTTTTGAAGCCTTTAAAAATGCTATGTCCGGGCTTTCGCTCGAACTCCGGCTACTGGTTGTAGATGATGGCTCGGCCCGTAATACCAGTGCGGCGCATTTTGAGCGGTTACGCCAGTTCATCCCTGATGTTCAGATCGTGGCTTACCCGGAAAACCGGGGTAAAGGGTACGCGTTACGACAGGGCGTCGCAGCCGCTACCGGCGACTATTTCATTGTCACAGACGCCGATTTTCCTTATACGCCTGCCAGTATGCGCCGTATTGCCGATACATTAATGACCTCAGGCGGTATTGCAGCCGGCAATCGGGCGCTGGCTTATTACGATCAGGTGCCGCCTTTCCGGCGACGTTTGTCTCAACTGCTTCGTTGGGTGCTCCGAACGCTGCTTCGATTGCCCGTTGATGATTCCCAGTGTGGACTCAAAGGTTTTGATGAAGCAGGGAAATCCATTTTTCTGAAAACGCGAATCGAGCGTTTCCTGTTTGATCTCGAATTTCTAATGCTGGCCAACGGCCGTATCAAGGTGACGGCCGTACCTGTCGAACTGCGTGAAGGCGTAGTGTTCAGTAAAATCGGTTTTCGCATCCTGCTCACCGAGTCTGTCAACTTCCTTCGACTGGTTTTTATGAATGGTTAGATGTTGTTTGAAATGGTTTGATATTGTTTGATATTGTTTGATATTGTTTGAATGCTCGCTGGCGCTCGCGTTTGATGTTGTTTGAAGTTGTTTGATATTGTTTGATATTGTTTGAATGCTCGCTGGCGCTCGCGTTTGATGTTGTTTGAAATGGGTTGAATGCTCGCTGGCGCTCGCGTCCCAAACAAATAACCAAATCCACAATTCAACTGTCTCGTCCTAAAAAAAGTTTACAATGGGTTAGAAGATACTCATTAATCCTAAAGTGACTTGACGATACAAAAAGTATTAATCCTGATTTTGGTTTACACACAAAGCGGATTAATCCTATAGTTC
>JADZBJ010000213.1 GCA_020852155.1 Saprospiraceae bacterium
GACAGTTTCTTCAGGAAACCATGTTGCCCGAACTCTATGCCGATATGGCCGCCCGCAAATGGGACATGATTCCGTACGTGGATACGCCCGGTGAAACGCCCGACAGCGGTATTGTAGGTTTCTGCGACTACGGCCGCTATTCAACAGGCTATGCCGCCCTTTGGAACACCATCGGATTTATGCCTGAAACGCACATGCTCAAACCCTTCAAGGATCGCGTCTGGAGCACCTACGCATTCATGGAAGTGGTCATTCAGTTCATTGGCCGGCATCATCGCGAAATCGGTGCGGCACGTGCAAGGGCTTTTGAAACCACCCGCGACAAATCCAACTTCGTGCTGGATTACGCCATGGATCAAAAGAAATTTGACACCTTGCTGTTTAAAGGATACGAGGCTGGTTATAAACCTTCCGACGTGAGTGGATTGCCAAGACTTTGGTATGACCGCACGAAGCCTTTTTCCAAAAAAATTCCATACTACAACCATTTCGAACCATCCGTAACGGTGCAAAAACCGTATGCCTATGTCATACCGCAGGCCTGGGAAAACGTCATCGAACGCCTGAAACTGAATCAGGTCGCCATGTCGCGCCTGACGCAAGACGTAGCGCTGGAAGTTGAAATGTACCGTATCGGCGATTTCAAAACCCGCAATGGCTGGGAAGGCCACTACTACCACTCGGACGTACAGGTGGAAAAACTGACGCGAAAACAACTGTTCCACAAAGGCGACTACGTGATTTTTACCAACCAGAACGCCAACCGCTACCTGGCTGAAACGCTGGAACCTCATGCGCCGGACTCCTGGTTTGCCTGGAATTTTTTCGAACCGGTGCTGATGCAAAAAGAGTACTTCTCTGATTATGTTTTCGAAGACCTAGCTGCGGCTTTTTTAAAGGAAAATCCGGAAGTACAAGCGAAATTAGACGCCAAACGCAAGGCCGAACCAGCCTTCGCCGCCAGCGCCAAACAGCAACTGGATTGGGTGTACCGACAATCGCCCTGGTACGAGCCTGACCACCGGCTTTATCCGGTAGGCCGATTGCTCGAAGCCGCCGAATTGCCGATCAGCCACTAAGAGGTCGTTTAAAATTCCCTTACTGGCTCAAAAAGGCATCTTTTGCCGCCATCCTTCCCTTTTTTTTCAGGCTGAAACCCACGCTTCACCCCGAAAAAAAAAAGAATCGGCTATCGCCAAAATCTGCTCTTTTTGAATCCGGCAGAGAAATTTAAACAACCTCTAAGCGCCATCCGAATGGCCCAAAACGAGCACAACAACGAGTCTTGCCTTACCGCTATTGGCCGGGGCAGTTTCAAGGCCATCATAGCCGTGTTGTTGCCAGCCCTGCTGGTCATTCGTTATTACGACGACGTGCGCACTTATTGGGATGGCATCAGGCAACTACCCGTTTTTCAACAATTCAAGAATGATTTTAGCACAGGCGTGCAAATTGTAGGCAATGAATTTGACCTCGATTTGCGCGCCTTTTATGCAGATACCGTCCTGCATGTTTCAACCATAAAGGAAATCGAAGAAGAACCGCAATTCCGCAGGAAACGCAGTTTTTGGGATAGAAATTCCATAGAAAATGGCTTGAAACAACAACTGCCAAGACGCTACCATGACAACATCGGCGCTTACGTCGAGTACATTGACCGATATCGGGATGCGGCAGCGGCCGACATGCAGCGCACTAAAATTCCGGCCAGCGTCACCCTTGCGCAAGGGCTGCTGGAAAGCAACGCCGGACGCAGTCGGCTGGCACGTCAGGCCAATAATCACTTCGGTATCAAATGCAGGACCAAACCCGGATTCCGGCGCGACGGGCGCATCTCGCAGTCGGACTTTTCGCCATCCTCTTTAGCCATAGATTGCATGCAGGCCCACGACGACTACGCCTGGGATCGCTTTGAGGTGTATCCTTCGGCGCGTGAAAGTTTCAGGCGACACAGTATGCTGCTGCGCGAGCCGCGATACCGATGGATGTTGTCAAAATATGAAGTAGGTGGAATGTACTCAATCAACCGATCGTTGTATGGATATCGGGAGGTGCCCTATTATGCAGCCTGGTGCGTCGGCCTCAAGGATTCAGGCTATGCAACCGCCCGACGCTACGCCGAGCAACTCACCCTCATCATCGAGACTTACCAACTCTGGCGAATAGATTATGAAACGGTGGATAATGTGATGTGAGGGGATTGAGGAACTGGTTATTTGTGGAGTTGGTTATTTGGTTAACTGGTGATTTGGTTATTTGGTGATTTGTGGATTTGGTTATTTGTTATTTGACCTCTGCTCAAGGGTTGTCATCCTGAACGCAGTGAAGGATCTGCAACCCACGAAGTAAAGATATTCACAACTGTTTGGCCAGATCCTTCACTTCGTTCAGGATGACAACTTTTAAAGAAGGGCAAATAACCAGTTAAACAAATAACCAAATAACCAAATAACCAAATCCACAAATAACCAGTCCAACAACCAACTCACCTGACTTTATAAGCCTTGTTCACGCGGTCAATTTCGCGTTTGCTTTCGCGCTCCTTGATGGTTTCGCGTTTATCGAAAGACTTTTTGCCTTTGGCGAGTGCGACAGTTACTTTAGCATAGCCGCGGTCGCTGATGAAGATTTTGATCGGGATGACCGTCGCGCCTTTTTCCTTGAGGCCGCGTTCCAGTTTTCGGAGTTCAGGACGGCGCAAGAGCAATTTTCGATGGCGCCGGGGCAAGTGATTCGTATCGCTACCGAATTCATATTCTGCAATAAAAAGATTGCGCACCCATAGTTCGCCTCTTTCAAAAACACAGTAGCCATCCGTCAGGTTGGCATTGCCATTGCGGATGCTTTTGATCTCGGAGCCTGTCAACATGATGCCGGCATCGTACGTTTGAACAAAGTAATACTCGTACGATGCCTTCCGGTTCGTGATCTCAATATTCGGTCTTTTCTTGTCTTTTGCCATAATTGTCCAATTCAAAGCCCTCCGGTTTTACATTCCGGGGGAGAAACATCCCTGTACTCTTTACCTGATAACCTCAATCCTTTTTCGCGTTCAAAAGTTCCAAAACCTGTTTGGTAATATCCAGGCTGTCGCTGGCCATCAATATTTGACCGCCGCGGGAGTAGGAAAAAATGTAGTCGTAGCCGATTTGCGAAGAGAGGGTTTTCAGTTGCGCTTCGACGTTAGCGTAGAGGTCGTTGAAGGCTTTTTTCTGGTCTTCCGAAATCTGGTGATCCAGTTTTTCTGCTTCTTCGCCGAGGCGTTGCTGACGGGCTTGCAGTGCGTCGTATTCTTTCTGGAGGTCGGCCGGGGCAGAGTTGCCGGCTTGCGCTTTTTGTTCGAAAGCCATCATGTCTTTGGCCAGTGCATCGCGTTTGGCAACGATAGAGTTACCTGCGTTTTTCATGCGTTGTTCGATGGCAACTTTTTGAGTTTTCAGCCATTCGTACTGTGCATCGAGTGTGTCGGCATTGACCCAGGCGATTTTAGCGCCTGCGTTCATGCTAGCCGGTGGCGTGATGGCAACATTTTCAGTACCTGATTTTTTGCTGTTGAGGTAATACAAGTGCGCTATAGCAGCCAGCAGCACGACATTTAAAATGAGCGACAGATTCTTCATTTATTTGAATGAGTGAATGAGTGATGGTGTGAATGAGTGATGGTCGTTGGGTGAATTATTCTTCTTTGGCCGGGTGTTGTATTTGCTCCCATTTGATACCGATGATGGCCTCCAGACGATATTTGGCCACGATAACATCGGTTTCTGCACGGGTGCGGTTTTCTTTTGCCTGATAATAAGCATGGGCCGCATTGGTATAATCGTCAAGATTTTTCTCGTCGGTTTTGTAGAGTTGTTCCATCAAAACAAAGCCGTTGTAGGTATCCTGTTCGGCCAGCGTACGGATTTTCAGGACTTCACGGGCCATCCTGAACTGCGCATAACGCTCAAGCGTGGCTGCGCGGATTTCCAGTTTTTGCTCGTTCAGTTTATGCTCCGCCACGGCGATATTACCCTTGGCAATCTTGTTCTTGACGGGCTGAGAAATGATGTTGTAAATGTTCAGGTTAAACCCGAAATTGTAACGCGGAAAGAAAATATTCTGGGCGGAGTCTTTGAACTGAATATTCCCTTCATTGAGGTTAAACGTAGCGCCTGCGTCGCGCATCCATTCGCGCCGGAGGTTTTTGGCGTGTTGTTGCGCCAGTTTTACTTCTTCGGCGGCTAATTCGTTGGTCGGATGATTTTGCCACGCCAATTGAACCAGATATTCGGAAAAGTCGCGCGCTTTTACGTCAATCGGCTGTATAATTTGATCGTAATCAATCACTTGCGCAGAAACACCTGTAGCAAGTGATAACAATATGACCAACAATGGAAACGATATTCGAGTCATGGGACACAGACAAAATCGCTGTTTGAAAGGCCAGCGAGTTGCTTATTTTTGTGCGCAAATGTCCATCAAAAAACCCGCATACCCAACCTGACATAAAAATTTTGCCGGCAAACTGAAATACATACTATGAAACTGCCCAGAACTGAATCCCTCATCATACTCGCTTTTTTAGGATGCGTTGCCTTGTGGGCGGTGTCGAAATGCTCTGCCCGACGCTCTGAAATCGTCCGACAGGTGCGCGATATTACCGACGACGATTCCGATGATCGCCCTGTGCGCCATGATACGGTAAAAGTGCCCGTCACGGTCAATACCACATCTCCGGCGCCGACAGTGGCCGCACCACCACCCGACCAGCCACCCTCAACACTGATGCCTGCCCCCGGGAAAACGCCTCGACCCAGCGTTACCGCTCCGGTAGAGGTCAGTACCAAAGCGCCATCTAAAACGCCGCCGCCCGCCACCACGACTCCGACCGTCAAGGCCAAAAGCGACGCCGTCAGTACGTTGTACGCCACCATTGACGGCTTGAAAGTTCGCAAAGGTCCGGGACTTAAAAATGAGGTCGTAGCGACACTCGAATTGTACGAACCCGTAGAGTTTTTGGGTAAAAAAAGCGAAAAAACAGAAGAAATCAGCCTTGGTTACGAAAAGGTCACCGACCACTGGGTGAAAGTACGCACCAAAAGCGGCAAAGAAGGCTGGGTATTCGGCGCTGGCGTACACTATTATAAAATGAAACGCAAAGGCGTGATGGAGTGAGGAGTGTTGTTTGAATGCTGGCAATTTTCATCACTTCAATAGTATAAAAGCCGAACATTGAAGCATCAAAAAATAATATCATTTCTAATCACCCTCTTCTTTGTAA
>JADZBJ010000214.1 GCA_020852155.1 Saprospiraceae bacterium
CTGGCTCAAATCCATGCGAACACGACGATAAAACTGATTTTGAGCGCCTTCTGTGGCCTCTCTCGGATATTGAACTGCGATGGCTAATTTCAGCGCGCTGCTGTTGTCGCGTTTGGTATAAGGCGTATATCCGGGTGTGCAGTAAAGGGTTTTACCCGCTTTAATCGCAGCCAGAATGTCCTTTTTACCGCGTGCTACATCACAGAAGCCGCCTTTTGCATGATCGGATTCAAACTTGAGTCGGCCAACTGATTCGAAGTGTTCAAACTTCCTTTTGCCGGATGTGCTTTCATTGACGGAGTAAACAACCAAACGGTCGCGCTTGCTAATGTCTGCGTTGGTGCCCGCCGAGATGATGACCTTTTCGGCTTCGTCATCGTCGGTCTCGGCGACTTCAAGTATGGTCAGGCGGAACGGAAACAGTTTATAAGCCGGATCGCCGGTCAGGTTGTCAGCCATTTTTTTACGGGCATCATTTTCCATGGCGACAATCTCTTTGGCATAACGGTTCTTGATGCGCGCATCTACTTCGTCTTTGACCTTGTCCTGGTATTTGGAGCCTTTTACCCAGCCAATGTCAGCATACTTGTGCTTTACATCTTTGGTTGAAATGCCGGAACAATTCAGCACTGTATTGCCCGCCAGCATACCTGAACTGATGTCGGTGGTCAACATCGTCACTTTGCCCGTGGCCTGTTGGCTCATGCGGATATTAGCCGTCGAAATACTGTCCACAAATGTGATGTTGATCGTAAAATCCTGACCGATCGAAGATTCAACTTCCAGCAGGTGCGTAGCCACGGTGGATTGATCTTGTTCGCCAATCACTTCCACGCGTTTGGAAGCGTCCAGCAGGTCAACGGCCTTGCGAAACATTTGCTCTTGTTCAGGGTAAAAGAATCGCTGGCGGGTGACTTCATTTCGAACAACGTATTTTTCTACCTGCGCAAAGGCTTCCTGGGCAAAAAGCGTACAAACGAGGGTTAATAGGGCGTATAGGGTTGTATTTTTCATATTATTTGATTTGGAATGTGCAGAAAACCTTGGTTTTACTGTCGAGTAATTGTTTCAAAACATCGCCGTTTTCCTTGATGGAAATGATGGAAAAATTGAGGTCTTCCACTTTTTCCACTTCAGCCGTAGCGACGGTTTTGTAATAAACCTGCATTTCACCGTCCACTTCGAGTTCTTCCCGAATTTTTACATCCAGTTCCATGTCTTCGCGCAAGCCGCGGTTGGTACCGGCAGCGATAAGGCAGGTTTTCACCTTGGTTTTGGATTGTTCTTTGGCTTCAACGACTTTAATCAGCAACGGAAACGCTGTATTGTTCAGTCGGCGCACCATTTCCTGGATCGGCTCAACGATGTCTTTATTGCCCAGAAAACCGCTTTTCAATACTTCGCGCTCCTTGGAAGCAACCTTACCGTCTTCCATGGAATAAAGCGTTAGGGTCAGGCTGGATGTATTGGCTTCGTAAAGGCCGCGCAACAGGTAATCTGCACCGATGCTTTTGCCTTGTTCCACGACATAACCATCCATGAACACCTCTGACTTTTGCAGTTCGCGTTCTTTTGACAGCGCCTCGGTGGCACGGCGGTCAACGACAGTAAAGCGGTTGTCCTTGGTGTAGCACTCTGTGACGATGCTTTGCATTGACTCCATGCGCATGCGCAGTTTTGCGATGTCAGTTTCGTCTTGAGTTGCAATACTGACACCCAGAACATTCACTGATTTGCTGTCGCGAACATCTTTATTGGTCGGCAACGTAAAATCCAGAATGCCGATGTTTTTCTTCTTCTTTTCACCTTGCGCTGAAATAACTGAAACAAGCGATAGTGAAATGAAAATCAGCACGAGCAAGTGCCTGTATGAAAATTTCATTGTAGAAAAATTTAATAGTGAGTATCAACGATTTGACATGTAATCGCGCAGCATCAATACCTGCCAGTTTTGTTGATTAGCCAGGCTTTTGAAATACTCTTTTACGGTGTCTAATTGCGCTTTGTAATCGCTGTCGGCACTGCCCCGAAGTTGCTCGATAAAAGCGTTGGCTTCGCTGGCGCAGGATGCTTCCGGGTCAATGTACCTGAGTTGACGAACAGCCTCTGCGTAATTTTTGCTGGCTGACGCCGCTTTGGCATTGGTGAGTGATTGCTTGCAAACAAAATCGCGGTAACGGGCATAATTGGCCTTGAGTTTAGCGTCAGCCTCGGCACGGCAAGGCGCTTGTTCGGGGATGTACAGCAAATCCGCCATGGCCTGCTGCATTTGACCGGCATCCATGTTGCGCGCGGCTTCTGCGAGTAACGTAGAGCAGTTTTTCTGGTAAAAATCGAGCACTTTAGGCTTGAGCGCCACCACGAATTCGCTGAATTTCGGATCGGATGCCGATACATTCGAAATCATGTTGCTGAGCGCCAGTGAAGTGCTCGTACCAGAACCGCTCAGGCGTTTGCGGAACACGTCGAACACCTGTTTGCCGTCGCGCTGACGAGCAGTCAGGACGAGTTCGCCGTCAATGGTGGTCAGGTTGCGCATACCTGCGGACACGGTGCGTGGCTCGTTGAGGATGACTTCCGGTGCAAAGCCCAACTGTGCGTTGGGGCTGGCCGAACCAACGCCGGTTTCTGTGATCCAGCCCTGTATTTTGCTGGTCAGGTTACTTTTCTGGCTTTCGTTCAACTGGCGGCCTGCGTCTTTGACAGGATAAACAGCCAGCACCATTTCCTGAGCCGTCAGAAAGGTATTACAAACAAAAAGAAGGGATAATATGGTGGTGTATTTCATGTTCAGGGTGATCAAGAGAGTGTGATAAAAATGGTGCCGCCTTTGACTTCTTTTTTGACATTGATTTTGCCGCCGCCTTTACGGGCCATGGTGCGGCAAAATTTGAAGACTTCCAAAGCGAATTTATTGGTGGAATACGAGTTGCCATTGGCATCTTTCAACGGGATGCGCACCTGATCGTAAATGGCTTTCAGGTCGCTGGTGCCTTGAATGTGGTAATAACCCTTGAAAGCATGATCGCCCATCCAGACTTCGAGTGCATCGGACAGTGGCAAATCCTGTTCGGCGATGTCGGTGCTCATGCGCAGATCGCTATCGGCGGCGATGTTGAATTCGATGGCGCAAAGGCGACCATTTTCCACGATGTCCGTGAATTTGGTTTGCATGACATTCAGGAAATCCTCAACGACAGATTCGACGGCTTTGGCAGCCAGTTTGCCGTAGTCTTCGGTGTAAAATTTGCCGCTAAAACCTACTTTATTGGAAAGCGATGCTGCGGTAGAAGCGTCATAAGCGGTCAGGATTACCTGCACGCTGTTGCCCGAACTGGCCCAGGTTTTATTGGTTTCCACTTCGACATAAATATCGGCGCCGGAATATTCAATGATCTGGGTTTTGATGTCGGTTTGATTCTCGGAAGTAAACACCTGACGGGTTTCGGTTTCCTTGAGTTTGGCCACGAAATCAATGGTGGAAAAACCGCGATTGTCGAAGGCTTCTTTAACCTTGGTAATTGTGATGCGCCGATCCACATCGGTATCCAGCACGCGGCGGATGTCTTCTTTTTCTTTCGTAAAAGGAATGACCATAATGGTCGGCTGAATGGTGGGTTTGGCAGTGGTGTTTTGCCCAATGGAAAGGAATGGCAGTGCCATTGCCAAAAGCAAGAGTGCTTTTCTCATAAATGAATAATATGGAGTAAAAAATGAATGATTTTAAAAACCGAACTTGCGGATAACGCCCTGATTTTCCAATTCGCGGCGGAAAAGGTCGTAGTTGACATTCAGGGAAAAACGCTGGAGTTTTTTGGCCATACCGGCTGTCCACAATGGCTTTGGGTCAACCCAGGTGACGCTGTTGAAAAAGCGGTCAATCTGTTCGTCGCTGAGCATCATGTCTAACTTTTCGCGTTGGCCCGAACTCAATTTTGAGCCATCAATCATCGGCAGGCGCGCCGTGGAGATTTCCGGGTGTGGCAGTCCGTCAAACAGTAATTTGTTCAGGGTGCGGCGCTTGGCGTCGCGTTCGGCAGACATACGTGAGACGCCTTGTCCGTCAGCCTGAATGGTTAGCAGGCCCTGTGTGTCGCGACTGATGAGTTGTGTGGAAGGTGTTGTGGTGCGCTGCGCGCAGGAAATGGCCAGAAAAATAAAGGCTGAAGCGAGTATATAAATTCGCATGGGCTTTATGGTTTGGTAAAGTTGTGAATGAGTGAGCTAATGTAGCAATTTTCGGGAATGATTTGAATGATTCGATTACATCCGATTGATCTGATTGTTTTGAATCAATACGAATCACCCAAATTTACCTTTATAATTGCGCGTAACCCGCACTCCATACACTATACGCACACAGTCGATTTATCGAACCAATCAACCGATATCCATAACTGTTTTGATATATTGCGAGGCCCTCTATTTGAGATTTTTATAAAATAAATGTAAAAATTCTGGCTGAAGGTAAAAGGAGAAAGATAGAAGGCTTTTCTGTTAATTTTTAAACAAAAATGCCTACTTTTTCTTTTAAAAACGCTCTATACCTTCAGCCTTTCGCCCTATACGTGCTCTGTTTTATTGAAAAACGACTTGTTCCAGCGCAAAACCTTTGGCGGTTTTTATTTGAAAAAAGTAAACCCCGTTGGCCAGGTCAAGGCTCAAAGTTTGCCTTTTTCTCACTGAAAAAGCGTAATTCCGAACGCGGCTTCCTTTGCTGTCAAAAATATCCAGTTCCTGCACATCATAGTCCGACTCAATGACTAATGTATTGTCAATCGTGATCGGATTAGGAAACACCCGCACGCTCTCGTCTAGTGGCAAATCTTCCGTAGCAGAAGAGGCTGGGTTTACGACAAATTGTCCCATCATGCCAGTATCCTCGTGGCTCAAAATGTGGCAATGGTACATGTAAGGCATGTCAGGATCACCGAAGTCGTCAAAGCGCGTGACAATTTTCACTGTGCCGCCCATAGGAGGCACAGTTACAACATCTTTTTTACCACGCAGGTTAGCCGTTGGCATCGCGCCATTTATGCTCAGGATGTAAAATGAATTGCCGTGAACGTGGAATGGATGTGCCATCATTGTTTGATTGGTTAGTGTCCAGACTTCAGTTTTTCCTTGCTGGGTACTGAAGTTCATAGTTTCCATGTTGTACTTCAACCCATTGATGAAAAAATTGGTCATGCTCATCATCGGCTGGGCAGAAAAGCCAAAGGAACGTGCCGTTGCGCCTGCGGAAGAGAAAGGGACGTTCGTGGTCAGATGGCCTGGAATGCTCATGACAGCATTGGTTGTTGGCGCAGACACATTGATGTTCATCAGATTGAAATCTGTATTATCGAGCGGCCCCATCATGTTGTTGCCGCCGCCCATATTCATCATCGTTCCGCCGGGATAACCTTGCGGCAAAAGTGTACCGAATTGACGCAACGTCAACAATTGCCCTTCTTTTCCTGTCAAATCAACCAGGATTTCGGCTCGTTCACCCGGAGCAAGGATGAGTTTGGACATCGCAACTGGTGCATCAAGCAGCCCGGCATCGCCCGCGATTTGTTTGAAACCAAGCGCATTGACAAAGCCAAAATCAAAGAAACGATGTGCCGAACCATTCAAAAGTCGCAGCCTGACGACCTGCGCTGGCAGATTCAAGGTACCACCGCGTAGCACGCCATTAACCAATACTTCGTTATCTTGCTCGTCCAGTTCGACGATTTGCCTGGCCGAGTCAAAGGTTTTCCATTGAAAAACGAGCGGTACATCATCTACACCATAAGTCCTTGGTAAGTTCAAAAGGGCCTCCTCATTGTCGCGCACGATGATAAAACCTGCGGCTCCTTTCACGACTTGATTGAGCGTTTTACCATGCGGATGCGGATGATACCAGAAAGTAGCGGCATTGTCCATGACCTCAAATCCGGGCGACCAGGTTTCGCCGGGCATAATCATATTGTGCGGGCTTCCATCATTTCTTGCTGCAACGTGCAGGCCATGCCAGTGTGTAGTCGTGGTATCGCCGAGTTGATTGTGTACATTGAGCGATACTGCTGAGCCTTTTTGAAAGATCAGGGTTGGGCCGAGTTGTGAGCCATTGTAACCAATCGTACTAGTCTGAATGCCTGCAAATATTTCACTAAAACCGTGTTGTAGCACCAGATCGAAATTAGTGCCTTCAATGGCAGGCGGCACAGGGATTGGATTTTGAGTCGAGGAAAATGTCGCCCAAAAGCCAATAACCGCAATTAAAAACAATCTCTTTTTCATTATTTAACTTGTGAAAAGGATTTTTAAAATGGATTTGAAAAAGCAGGATTGATCAGAAAATCCTTGTCTGTTAGCGTTTTCAAAAAGGCAATCAAGTCGGCTTTGTCCTGCGAAGAAAGCGCTAACCCGCCAGGTTGAAGGTTGTATTGCATCAAAAAGTCGACGGTCGGCGAGTTTTTCACGCCAGTATTGTAGTGGTCAATGACTTGCTCCAAAGTCTGGAATCTCCCATTATGCATATAAGGCGCGGTAAGTGCCACATTGCGAAGCGAAGGTGTTTTGAATTTTGCCTTGTCGGCTGGGTCATTTGACACTTTCTGCTTGCCGATGTCAGTTTGGCTGGCTTCTGCATCAAGGCCGTTATTCATGTAATCATCGTTCGTGAAGTTGAAACCACCATGACAATGGAAACATTCAGCACCTTTTTTCTGTCCGGACGGATCGAATTCCGTGAAAAACAATTTCCGGCCGCGCTCTTCGGAGTCAGTGAGTGCCACCTCACCCCGTTTGTATTGGTCAAATTTTGAGTTATTGGAAATCATCACCCATTCAAATTGCTCAATTGCCAACCCGATTTTTTCAGCAGTAACGGTTTCGCTGCCAAACGCCCGAACGAACTGATCGCGGTACTTTTTATCGGCCTGCAACTTGGCAACGACATTGTCCAACTTCTCATTCATCTCAAGCGGATCCTGTATGGGTTTCAATGCTTGTTCATGGACGCTGGCTGCTCGTCCATCCCAGAACATCCCGTTTTTGTGCCATGCGAGGTTCATAACAGCCATTGCCTGTCGCTTGCCTGGCAACTTTTCAACACCGATCGAAAATTGCAGGCTGTCTGAAAAGGCATGTTGCTGGCGATGACAGTCGGCGCAGGCTTGAGAGCCGTCTTTTGACATGGCTTTTTCGTAAAAAAGCATTCGGCCGAGCATCACACCTGCGTTGGTGGGTTTATTCGCCAGGGGGAATTCAGGGTCCGGAAATTCGCGAAAGTTGATCTGGTAAAGTGTAGGGTCAAATGTTGCGTGCTCTTCCGCAGGATCTTTTTTGCAAGCAAAAATGATGACTGTCAACAGCGACAGCACTAAGACTATCTTTTTCATAAGAAATTAAAATTCAGTTACTTAAATGTTGGGTTCGACACAAAACGAGTATCCGTCAAACTCTCTAAAAAAGCCAGTAAATCTGCCCGTTCACTGGCTGTCAGGCCCAACGGACGCACTAGCGGGCTGCGGTGCGGATGGCCTTTCCCACCCGAATTATAATGCTCAATCACTTTTTCGAGATTAGGCAGGCTACCATCATGCATAAAAGGCGCAGTCAAAGCCACATTGCGCAATGTCGGCACCTTGAATCGGGCGATGTCGGATGAGTCTTCGGTCAGCCGAAAACGACCTGAATCAGGATAGTTCTCGTATAGACCATTGTTTTCAAAAGCATAATTTGAAAAATTGAATCCTGAGTGGCAAGTAGAGCAGTTAGTTCTTTCTGAAAAAAACAAGTTCATGCCACGTTGTTCGGCAGCCGTAAGCGCGTCGTTTTTTCCCGAAAAAACAAACTTGTCATAGCGGCTCTCCCCTGAAATCAGCGTTCGCTCAAAGCAAGCGATGCCCCGTGTGATGATATAAAAATCAGGGTCACGCCCGTAGGCTTCGCGACTCATTTTGACATAAACAGAGTCTGATTTTAGCCTTGATGCAATTTCTAAAATATTGAAATTGAATTCATTATGTTCTTGAATTGGCACCAGTATTTGCATTTCCAGGGTCGGCACGCCACCCTCACGAGTGTAATACGGATGATATCCTACATTGGCCAGTGTTGGCGCGTTTCGTTTACCCGCAGCCCCGCCCACACCTGGCGAAAATGTCACCGAATCTGAAAACGCCAGATGTGGCGCGTGACACGAAGCACATGAAATCGAACTGTCACGCGACATGGCTACCTCATAAAAAAGTCGTTTACCAAGGGCAAAACGCGCAGGAGTCAGTTCGTTATCCGCTGGAAAAACAGGAGCCGGAAATCCTTTCGGCACCACGAGGAGTGGCGCTGATTCGGCAGGTGTGATGGGTTGCTGTTCTTTTTGGCAAGCCACTAAAAACAGCAACCCCAGAGCGAATAAAACGCCATTTTTCATGGATATATCATTTCAAAATAACCAGTTTTTCAACGGCCACGGGTTGTAAATTTTGCCACAGATGCACAAAAAACAACCCTGTATTCGATATATTGTCCAGCAAAACAGATTGGTTTTCACCAGTCGCAAGCGTGCGTCGGATAATGATTTTTCCGGTCAAATCTGTTAAGGTCAATTCATAATCATGGCCAGCAGGCAGTGAAAAATTGACTTGAGGCACAACAGATTCTGCCGGATTAGGTGACACTGAAAATGAGCCGGAGAAGGCCGGATCAATCACAGCACTTGAGGTTTCGGCTGTGAAAATGATGTTTTTAAAATTATTGAGCAAAGTAACTGCGGCACCCGATGTACCATGTACGATCAGCCCGCTCGACAAGGTGATACTTTTCACCGCTTGTTTATAATCTGCAATAAGGTGAATCATTTTCATGCCCGGAGCGACCTGCTCGGCAACGGTGGCAATGGTTTGTGTCTTGTAATTCGCATCGCCCAGCGCGTGAACTTCAAAGTGCTGACCAAGGTTAGCGCCAGCCTCTCCTTCAATGGCTGCGAAACGATAGCCAGCAGACCAGCCCCAGTGCATTTCCGGGTTCTGCGGTGCCAGCGGGTTGCTGGCTGGATAAGTGGTCGGGTCAAGATGGTTGACAGCCTGCTCTACGCCCACGGAAAAAGTGATGGCTTCTACATTTGTTACACCTGGCATTTGCCCCAGGCTGTATACAGAGTCAAGTGCAGGACGGATGAGTAAATGTAATCCTGTCAGGGGTGTTATCACCCCGCCGTCGTGGGTAATTTTGACTTCGGAAATATAATATTCGAAGCGCGTGAACTTCACATCGTATGCTCCAGATGGATGGGTAAAAGGAACATTAAGCGAAAAGGCTGCCGAACCAAGTCGTGGGGCCAGGTGCAGCATGATCTCATTTTGGGCAGATGCAGCGAACGAAAATGCAGCGAATAGAAGGGAAAAAAGTGTAAGTTTTTTCATGAAATATTGATATTGTATGATTGAAAATGTTGAACAATTAATTTGAAAACAGCAGGCCTATGGACAAGCCAGTTTGCAAACCATATTTTTTGCCGACTAAAAAAGGCTCAAATCGAAGTGCCGCACGGCGGTTGATGGAACGCTCGATACCTGCCCCAGCCAGCCAGCCCATAGAAATGGTAGATGCTGTCGAAACTTGAATAACGGGATCGCGCCCTTCCTGAAAGCACAAGTCCTGACAGACTTCGGAGAAATGGGTGACCGATATTTTACTTTTTTTCAAAAAATCAACCGTTGCTCCACCACGAACAAACCCCTTCCATGCCCCCGCGACAAATCGCCGCTCAAGACTCAAAGGCATGCGCCATGCTGCTGAATGATGTACAGTTTCCATGTCAAGTGTAAACGGCTCATCCATTGGCATCATCGAGCCTGTATGCTGTTGTTGTAGCCGCAACGTGAGGTCAGATTTTCCGCCGCCACCTGAAATCAGGGCATAGTTAAACTCATACTCTTTCAATCCCGGATCTTGCGGGTTGAGGCAAATGCCATCCATAAGCCGCAACGTAGCCGAGTGTTGCGCCATGTGTGATTGCCTAAAGTACTGCAAACCAAGTACAATACGCCAGTTTTTAACCGGCTCAAAGGCCATAGAAACGCCTGCCTGCCAACCGTATGCTGCATGGGTTTGCACCTCAAAATAGGCCGTTTCATGTCTTGCCATGAAAGTATTGTTGGAAAAAAATATGGTGGGAGCGGCCTCAATACCAAACCAAAATCGCTGGCTTCTGGCAGTTATAGCTCTTGGTAATGTCGTAGAAAATTGAAATAGAGGCTGCGATTCCTTATCCGCTACTAGCGGAGTAAATGCTCTTGAGGGTAAAATATCGAGCGCAGTTTTTATCTGACCCGTCGTTGGCTTTTCGCGAGATTCAAAAAAGCCACTTTTGTCTTTTATCTCTAAAGCAGGTGTATTTGTCTGAGGTGTTAACTGGTTTTCATGAAAAGTCAGCGTCGTCGGCGTGTAGGATTTTCGGAAAATCTGTGATGCAACCGTGACGATCTCCGGCGCTACTTTTTTCGACAACGGAACTTGATCTGACGATTGTGGCTGATTTACAGGTATTTTGTTGCGCGTATTACGTTGAGCAGAAAGGATATCTCGTCCGTCCGCAACCTGCGCAACAGGTTGTGAATTTTGCGGTAAAACATGGTAAAAAGGCTGCGTTTTGGTCGTTTTCAATAGCCCAAACATAGCCAGTGCAAAGGTTAAGCCACTGGCGGCAAAAAACCACCAGAATACGAGTGGCCGGCGTTCTTTTTTACCGGGCAGATTAGGTTCGAGCCGTTGCCAGGCATCGTCAGGGGCATCAGGCTGGTAGCCATTGCCAAGCGTTTGGCGAAGCCAGTCTTTGGCAGGGTCACTGTGATGATTTTGGTTACTCATCATATTAAAACAAGTGTTTTTTGGATAATTTTTCTCAAAAAATCCTTTGCACGAGTCAATTGTGATCGAGACGTACTGGTCGTAATACCGAGTTCCCGAGCGATTTCTTCATGGCTTTTGCCCTCCAGAACAGCAAGGTTAAGCACCGTGCGAAATCCTGGTGGTAATTTTTGCAGCAAGGCAATAGCCGAGTCCGGGTCCTGCGGATCAAATTCATCGGGTAACGTTTCAAGGGTGTTTTCAAGCCAGTTGAGTTCAACAGTTTCAGGTAATCTTTTTTGCCGATGAAAATGCAGAATACCAGTA
>JADZBJ010000215.1 GCA_020852155.1 Saprospiraceae bacterium
AACGCAAATCGCCCTGAATACACAGCTGGGCGACCCTGAAGCGCAGCATTTCCTGCTCAAGCGATACAACATGCAATTTCTGGGCCGCGCCACAGAAAACGACGCCACAGAACAAATCAGCGGATCAGAATTTCTGGCCGAACTGTCCCGACGCTGGAAGTCGTCGCAGGCACAACAGGTGCAGGATGACGAACCCCTGTCAAAAGCCTCCATCCGCCGCTGGGTAGAACGCGGTGAAGTGGAAAAAGCCCTCGAAAACCTGCCCAAACTCATCACCGACCCCGAAGACCTCGACATGGTGAGCCTGCTCAGCAATTGGTATATCAACTGGAAACGCGAGTCCGGCAAGGGCGCTGAAGACAGCCGAACCCTTGAAAACCGCTACAACAAGGTGCTCAACGGCATCCTCGAACAACTCAATAACCTGCCCGAATGAACGCCACGCAAAACCTTCGATACCCTGGCGTTCGACCTTTTGAACGCAACGAGCGGCACTTGTTTTTCGGGCGCGCCCGTGACATCGCAGACCTGTACGACCTGGTGCTGCTGGAAAAACTGCTCGTATTGTTCGGTAAATCCGGTTACGGTAAAAGTTCGCTCCTTAAAGCGGGCATTCTGCCGTTGTTCACCGACTTTGCCGCCGATGCGCATTCGCAATACAAACCGATTGAAGTGCGCTTTGGCAGCTACCTGGAAGGCCGGTCGTTTGCGCCTTTTGAAGCCACCATCAATACGCTGACCAAGGAGCTACAACCCTTCACGGATGCCGATTTTCTGAATGCCTGGTTCAAAGACAAATCGTCGTTGTGGTGGGAAATCAAGAGACGGCAAAACAAGGATCAATATCGTTTTTTGCTGGTTTTTGACCAGTTTGAGGAGTTTTTTACCTATCCTGCCGACATGCAGGATGCATTTGCTACCCGTTTGGCCGAAGCCCTGTATGAACTCACGCCGCAGGCTATTCGTACGGTCGCTTCCGATAATTTCACGCCCGAACAACGCGATTTTTTGGCTACGCCTTTCGATCTGAAAGTCGTATTTTCCATTCGTGCCGACCGATTGAGTTTGCTGGACAGCCTGAAAACAAAACTGCCGGCCATCCTCAACAAACGTTACGAACTGAAAGCCCTGGACGAAAAACAGGCTCGGTCAGCCATCGTGCGTCCTGCCTTGCTGTCGCCTGAAGAAGGAAATTTCAGCACACCGGCGTTCTCATTCCAGCCTGTTGCCCTCGATCAGATCATTGACGAATTATCGGACGAAAAAACCGGGCGCATCGAAGCATTTCAGCTACAGGTCGTTTGTCAATACCTGGAAAAACAGGTTCAAAAAGGACTTATTGCCGACCGCGACGACGATCAGCAACCCGATATTTACCCGGAAGACCTCCCGAATTTTGAAACTGTTTTTGAAGATTATTACAAGGATAAATTAGAAGAACTTTCCATCAAGGATGCCGCGGCCGCACGAATCCTGATTGAAGACGGTCTGCTGTTTGTCAATGATGCCACCGGCGAAGCGCGTCGTTTGAGCAAAGACCCCGGCGAACTCGTTCAAACCTACCAGCGGCAAGGTGTTACACCTGACCTGTTGCAAAAACTCGAATCCACTTACCTGCTCAGGCGTGAAGCCAACAGTGTGGGTGGTTATAACTACGAGATCAGCCACGATACGCTCATTGCGCCCATCACCAAAAGCCGCGAGTTGCGCCGCCGCGAAGAGGAGCGCCAGAAAGCGTCAAGACGCGCCCGGCAGTCTTTCCTGGTCGTCCTGGCTTCTGTGCTCTCCATGATTGGCGCAGTTGTATTGGCCTTGTGGGCGATCAAACAACGCGACATCGCCGAAGAAAGCCTGAAACAAATTCAGGCTGAGCGCGCCGTCCGCGAAAGACTTGAGTTTAAATCCAAACGCCAGGACGCTGCCAATTTCATGGCGGTGAACTACTGCGAACTGACCATCCGAACGCTGGCAGATATGGATTCCATCGTCGTCCGACACCCTGAATTGCAGCCCGAACTGGACAGTTTTAAAGTCGAGGTCAATCGCTCTTGTAATCTGATGCGTTACAGACAACAACAATAACCACCCGCCTTATGATACGCTGGATTCTGCTCATCATCATCACGATACCGCTGGCCGGAAGCGCTCAGACTGACTGTGGCGAATATTATACGAAATTACTGACCGAAGCAAAGGGCCATTTCGAAAATGGTTACTATCGCCAGGCCTATGAAGAATACCGCGCCGCCAGGGGATGCAAAGGCGCTAATCTGGCGCTGATTGATAAACAAATGGATGCTGCGATGCGGGGTGTGGAGCAACAACGCCTGGAAGCAAAGAAAAGTGAGGAAAAAGCAATAGCGGCTACCGAAGCCGCCCAAAAAGCTATTATGGCACAAGCTTATGCGCAAATGGCCCTTGAATTTGCGCTAAAAGAAGCACGAATGGCGCGTGATAGCGCACAAGCGCTGCAAAGGCACTCCGATAGTCTGGCGCAAGCCTTCGAACGACAATTCGTAGAATTACAAAACGCCAACAAGGAAAGAATCGTCCGATTGCTTGGTCAATCCAAGGGTTACCTGATTCGTATGGAATATGACTCAGCCTACATGGTTTGTCAGGTCATTTACGGCATTCCGGAAGGTTACAAAAGCGGCGGCCAGTTGTTGTACGAACTGCTGTTTTACTTCAATGAAAGCGAACAGCGCGAACAGGCGCGCAATGCCCTGCAAATGTTGCCCGAAAAAACAACGGATTATAGCCGCGAAGGCATTCGAAAATTCTTGAAAAAGTGGAATACAGAATGGTGGACCGATTGTATGAGCCGGTATTATCCCTTAACCGTACCCGTGCAGGGCGGCTATTTTCTGATGGGCGCCGAAACGGTACGCGACAATAAAACCGATCAGGATGCCCCTTTACATTATGAAGCGGTCAAGTCATTTCAGATCGGCACAACAGAATTGACCAACCGACAATACCAGTTATTTGCCAAAGCCAAATTGCGCCTCGAATGGTTTGATCGCCTAAAAGCCGATCAGACAGCCGATCATCCGGCGGGGCATATTACCTGGTTTGATGCCCTGAATTACCTCAACTGGATCAGCCTGCAACACGACATGAATCCCTGTTATGAATTCAGGGATACCGTCATCAATAAAATCGAACCCGGCGGCGCGGCCAGTCCGACTAAATTCACGCTGGTACGCATTAACCCAAAGGCAAACGGCTTCAGGCTGCCGACCGAAGTTGAATGGGAATACGCAGCGCGCGGCGGCCAGCAATCTCAACACTACCGACTTGCCGGAGGCCGGGAATACAAAGATGTGGCTGGCGAAAAAGGCAAACACCTGATCGTGGGGCAATTCCTGCCCAACGAACTGGGCTTGTACGACATGACCGGAAGTCAGGCGGAATGGTGCTGGGACGAGTATAAACTGATCAATATCAACGACAATACCCGGAGATCTTATCTTGAAAAAGAAGGCCCGCAACAGGCCCGCGTGAATCGCGGCGGCAATTTCAAAGAAGGTTTCAGGTACGGTGAATTGTCGCAACGCGATATGCTCAACGCCGAATTCGTCACCGACGAAATGGGTTTCCGGGTTGTCAGGCCATACCCTGATAGCCTGGTAAAAAAGGAGCCGCAAACCTTGCCCGTTTATCCAAATGGAATGGCGGCCTTGAGTAATTTTGTTTTCAAGGAGTTCGTCATGAGTGCCGACGACCTCAAAAAATTGAATTCCATTGCTAAAAATGCCAGTTTTACACCGTTGGGGGCAGAATTCTGGGTAGAGCCGGACGGAACAATATCTTCCATTTCGTTTCAACATTTCTGGAGAAACACCTTGCGAAACGAGGATCAGTCCGAATTTCAAAAAGTCATGGAGGACGTCGGGCAGCGCCTGTTTCGCAAAATGCCCAAATGGAAACCAGCGCTTGTTAATGGCACTCCGGTGCGGGCAAAAGTCAAATTGTTATTAGCCAGACAAGGGCAGGTGATCAACCGCATCACTATTTACGAAAATTACGCTTACGGCCTTGAATTCCCGATTTTCTTTAACCAGTCCTTTTTACTGGGCCCAATTGGAAAGCATCTTTCCGGCGGTCCGGGCCTTAGTATTGGCGTTTCAGGATTGTTGGAAGACTCTCCAATACCAAGGGGTTTGGGCCTTTTCTACACCATCAACTACACAAGGGTGGACAGTCCTTTTTCTGTTAACGGGACGACCTGGGGCAATGACCGGAAATCAAAACTGCAACAGTTCGGCGCATTCATGACGCAAAGCTGGATTGAACGAAAGTACTTCAGCATTTCGCCCATGGCAAAAATCAGTTATATCTGGCATCAGCCCCGGAAGCAACTGGCAACCGATTCCGGTTTAGGTATTGGATCAAATGGCGTTAGCGCAGGTACGGGCATTGACGGATTTTTGTTTTATGGAGAAAGCCCCAACCTGAACCTTCATTGCCTCCGTTTTCGACTGACAGCCGACTATGTTTACATGGATAAACCTCTGCGGGGCTTTATGCTCGGCGCGAACATCGGATATAGCTTGCTTTTTGGCGAGTAATTTTATCGTAAAACCTGTTTTAAAATATACTAGTCGTTAATAGTGCGAAAGCCCTAAAATATTGGTTATCAATATTTTAGGGCTTTCGCACTATTTCATTTAAATGGAAAAATTAATCCTTTGGCTTGTTGTTCCCTTTGTCTTCAGACATCCCGAATTTCAGATTGACCATGCCGAACACGCCCGAAAGGTCTGCGTCTTTGAGGCCAGCCATTTCAACATCGAAAACACTGCGATAACCGGCTTCAAGGCTCAGGTGAAACCAGCGATATAAATTGATTTCAATACCGGCGCTGGGGCTGACCACAAAAATGCGGTCTTTACCCACATCCTTGATTTTCGTGCGCCCGATACCCAGGTCTGTATTGATCACCGGGTGAACGGCCCAATGCGGATTAAGCATATAGCCCAGGTACAGCGAGTGCCAGTTCAAACGAAGGTTTTGCTCCTTTTCCTGATATTTTACAGGCAAATCGTTGGTTACCCAGTTGAAGTTATAACCAGCCAGAAATTTATGGTTGTATTCGCTTACCAGGTGGAAGCCCGATATGCTGGAACTGGTGCCGGCCACTTCTCCAAACTCGTGGCGATAGCCGCCCCAGCCGCCAGAATCTTCAATTTTTTTGTTTTGAAACAAGGTTTTTTCATACTGCGCCTGTGCGGAGAGCACGAAGGTCATCACTAAAAAAATCGGCAAAACCAGCCGAATAACAGGTTGGAAAAAGTTGGATGGATTCATGATCAAATGTTTTATTTAATGTTGGCGAAAATAAATGAGCCGTGTTTTTTTGCTAAAATAGCATATACAAAATCTTACCTTTGCTCGACCAACAGGCGCTGATTCTCTGCGGCGACTCGAACACTTTAAATTTTATGGAGGCTCGCCCCCGACTCAAGGAAACAGTTGGCCGTTGACTTGTCCGGCAAATCAACTGTATGCCCAACTTCGGTAAGGCCCGTCTCGCTTGTCAACTTGGCGAAGTCTGACCAGCACAACCCGGCGCCTGTTGTTTTTATTCTTCCCGCTTTTCAGCAGAATCTTCTTCCATTTCTTTCAATAAAACCCTCAGCGCCCCGGCTGACAACATAGTTTCAAGCAAGGTAATAAACAGCGAAACCATCATCAACAGCAATGCCAGCGCGAACAATATCTTGGCCGCCAGTTGATGCCCGTCATAAATCAGGAACATTGTGACCACACACACCAGAATGCTGCTGATGCCCATAATCTGCATCCAGCGTATCAGCCAAAGACGACGCCTGAGCGAACGCAATTGTTTCAATACATGATTGGATTTTTGTTTCTGATAGTCTGATACCAGTTTCCGAATCAGGTTGGCAATGGCCAGAAACTTATTCGTGTAAGCCAGCATCAACAGCGAAACAGCCGGAAACAACAAAGCCGGCGTTTGTATGGTTAATTCCATAATTTTATAACCTTGAAATCTATTGAACAACAATATTACGCCAACTTTGTGCAATGAATATCTGGATAATTAATGGCCCTAACCTCAACCTGCTCGGACGCCGCGAGCCGGAAATCTATGGAACACGCACTTTCGAGGCGTTTTTTGAGGAATTGACCACCGAATTTAACCATATCACGCTGCATTATTTCCAGAGCAATCACGAAGGCGAACTGATTGACAAACTACATGAAATCGGCTTTTCCGCCGATGGCATCATCCTCAACGCCGGCGCATTCACACATACTTCCATTGCCCTGGGCGATGCCATCGCCGCCATCCAGACGCCCGTGGTCGAAGTACATATCAGCAATGTGCACCGCCGTGAAACATTCAGACACCATTCCTGGTTGTCTGCCCCCGCCGCCGGCCAAATCGTCGGTCTCGGCCTCACGGGATACAAACTCGCTATCCGTTATTTTCTTGAAAAGTAAATCCGGGTTTAATTGATTTCCCTTGAATTTCAATGATTTATTAGCGCGAGTCGTTCAAAAATGCTTCGATACTTGCATAATCCGGAAATGTTTTTGAATCTTTGCACTGTTGTACCAGTACGATAATACAAAAACATGAATATGCACACCATTACGGCCAAATTGCCCTATACAGATGCCCTGCAATTTTATCGGCCCATTCAGGGGCGCGGACCGAGTTGCCTGTTTGAATCGGCGTCGGCCGTGGATAAATCCAGCCGTTTATCCATCATTGGTTTTGAACCGTCTTTGGAGTTGAAGGGAAAAAACGAGCGCCTTGAAGTACGCTTGCTCGAAGGGCGTGGCCGTGTGTTCCTGGACTTTTTAAAATACGAATACGGCCAATTTCTGGAAAAGGAAACAGCGGATTTGCTGGTATTGAATATTCCAAAACTACCTTTCAACGGCGAGGAAACCGAGCGCCTCGAGCGCCAGAATATCGTTCAGCCCTTGCGCAGCATACTGGCGCATTTCAACATGGACGAGCGCAATTACATGGGCTTTTACGGCGCTTTTTCCTATCAGTTTGTATATCAGTTTGAAGACCTGAAACACCAGAAACCTTGCCCGGAACCGGATTTTCATTTGTTTTTGTTCGATAACCTGCTCTTGTTTAATCACCTCACGCGCGACCTGAGTTTGTACGTCACGCGTACGCAGGAAGCCGATGCGAAAAGCGATCTGGAAAATTTTCAAGCGCGTTTTTCAAGTCAGCAAAAGCCGCCGGAATACGCGCCGTTGCGCATTGGCCCCTTGCAGGCTACGCCTTCGGATGACGTTTTCAGGCAGCAAGTAGAACAAGGAATTCAGTTGTGTTATGAAGGCGAACTGCTGGAGATCGTTTTGAGCAGGCGTCTGGAGGCGACTGTCGAGGGGCATTTGTTGCCGCTGTACGAAACGTATAAACGCATCAATCCTTCGCCATATCTTTTCTATTTTGACTTTGGCGATGAAACGCTGCTGGGGGCAAGTCCCGAACTCATGCTGCGTTACGAAGATGGTCGGGCAACACTGCGTCCGATCTCTGGTTCGATCAGGCGTTCAGACGACCCCATAGAAGATCACCACCTGATGATGGAACTCCTCAATTCTCCCAAGGAAAATTCAGAACTGGATATGCTGATTGACCTCGGTCGAAACGATCTGGCCCGAATTTGCAAACCCGGTATCAGGATTGATGATTATAGAATTATTGAAAAATACTCGCACGTTACCCACACCGTTTCGCAGGTGAGCGGCGAATTGCAGGAGCGATATTCGGGCTTCGATGCGCTGATTGCCAGCCTGAATGCCGGGACGCTCACCGGCGCGCCCAAACTGGCGGCTATGGATTATATCGAGCAGATTGAAACACACACGCGCGGCTATTACGGCGGTAGTATCGGCTGGTTGTTGCTGAATGGCGATGTGAATACCGCCATTACCATTCGGACAGCGCATGTAGCCAACGGGCATCTGTCCTTTTGCGCCGGAGCGACTTTGTTGTATGAATCCAACGCAGAGAGCGAGTTGAAAGAAACCAAAATTAAATCCGGTGCATTTCTCGCCGCCGCTGCCGCCTTTTCAGGCTGAAAAAGGAGGTATCATAAGTCATAAAAATGAGCAAATTAGATTAACCGCTAATGGCGCTAAACACGCTAAGTTTTTGATTTTCAATATTTTGCGTATTTAGCGTCATTGGCGGTTAATTATAAAAAGCACAGAATCATTACTTATGAGACGGCCTCAATATCAAATCACTGCTTGAGTGCCGAGCCATCCATGCCCAGCAGGCCCATCATCCAGGAATACTCCAGGGCGCGTTCCTTGAGGCGTTCGAAACGACCCGACGAGCCGCCGTGCGAGCCGGTCAGGTTGGTGCGGAACAACAGCATATTGTTGTCCTTTTTCAGGTCGCGCAAACGCGCCACATATTTGGCTGGTTCAAAATACTGCACCTGCGAGTCAGCAAAGGATGTCAATACCAACAGGTTAGGATAATTGCCGGGTTTCAGGTTGTCGTACGGCGAATATTGCTTCATGTAGGCATATTCCTCAGCATTGGCCGGATTGCCCCATTCGGAGTACTCGCCGGTGGTCAAAGGAATACTTGGGTCGCTCATGGTGGTCAGCACATCCACAAAAGGTACGCCGGTGATGATGCCTTTGTACAGGTCCGGGCGCATATTGGTGATGGCGCCCATCAGCAGTCCGCCGGCAGAGCGGCCTTCCGCGAACAGGCGATCAGCCGAAGTGTATTTTTCCTTGACGAGGTAGTCCGAGCAATCAATAAAATCGTTGAACGTGTTGATTTTTTTCAACATTTTACCATCTTCGTACCATTTGTAGCCCATTTCCATGCCACCGCGGATGTGCGCAATGCCCACAATGAAACCGCGATCAACGAGGCTCAGTTTGTCGCGATTGAAGTACGGATCATACGATGAACCGTACGAGCCGTAGCCGGTCAGGTGGCAAGGGGCCGAGCCATTTTTCACCAGGCCTTTTTTGTACATGATGGACATCGGCACTTTGACGCCGTCGCGGGCCGTGACCCAGATGTATTCGGTTACGTAGTTATTGGCATCGAAATTCCCCAGTACCGGCGCGACCTTTTTAACTGTTTTGGTGCGGCTTTCCATGTCGTAGTCCACGACCGTTGTGGGCGTTTTCATGCTGGAAAATCCGTAGCGCAAAGTCTTGGTATCAAATTCCGGATTGGCGTCAATGTAACAGGCGTAAGTCGGCTCGCCCACTTCGATGTAGTGATCGGCTTTGTCGGCCCAACGGATAACGTGTACCTGGCTGAGGCCGCCTTTGTGTTCGGCGGTAACGAGGTGGTCTTTGAACACCGTAAAGCCGTCGAGCAGCACATCGTCGCGGTGCGGCAGCACGTCTTTCCAGTTTTCGCGGCGCGGGTCGCTGACGGGCGCTTCCATCAGGCGGAAGTTTTTGGCGTTCCAGTTAGTACGAATCAGGAATTTGTCATTCCAGTGTTCGAGGTCATAGAAAAAGTCCTTTTCACGTGGCCGCACGACTTTGAATTCGCCGGTTGGGTTGTTGGCGTCGAGGTATTGTACTTCCACCACCTGCGTGTACGCCGAATTGATGAAGAAATACTGCTCTGATTTTGATTTGCCGAGGTAAGCGTATTGCGTTTCGTCTTTTTCCTCGTACATCATCACGTCGCTCTTTTTGGGCGTGCCCACCACGTGTCGCCAGATTTTGTCGTTGCGCAACGTAACCGGGTCTTTCGTATCGTACAGGATGGTTTTGTTGTCGTTGGCCCAGGCCATAGAGCCGCCGTAGTCGAACGATTCTTTGAGGGTTTCGCCTGTCTCGAGGTTTTTAAAATACAGTTTAAAAAGGTTACGGCCAGTGTAGTCCACGCCGAAAGCCATCATACGATTGTCCGGGCTGATCGTATATCCGCCGAACTGGCAATATGGTTTTCCGGCGGCCAGTTCATTGACATTGGCAATGATTTCTTCCGGGGCGTTCAGGTCGCCTTTTTTACGGGCGTAAATCGGATATTCTTTACCCGTTTCAAAACGCGTGATATACCAGTAACCATTCTTGAAATAAGGCACCGACTGGTCGTCTTCTTTAATGCGGGATTTCAGTACATTGAAGAGTTGTTCACGCAGGCCTTCGACGGGTTTGAGGACAGAATCTGCATAAGCATTTTCGGCTTTCAGGTAATTCATGACGGCGGGGTTTTCCCGCTCGTTGAGCCAGTAATATTCATCTGTTCTCTTGTCGCCAGAGGCGGAAACCAGTTCTTTTGGCTTTTTTTCCGGGTGCGGCGCGGTAAAAGGCGCGGCATGAAATACTGATGGAGGCAATGCTGTAACGTTTTGTTGAGTTGGAGAGGGTTGATTTGGCTGGCACGCGGCCATTAAAAGTACAAAAAGGCAAAAAACGAGCAATTGTTTCATGTGTTATAAAATTTCAGGTGTTGAACATCGGTTTTGTCATGCTGGCAAATGAGCGGGCTGAATCATTTGAGGGCTACTTCTGCATAAACTCGTTCAGGCTTTTTTGCGCCTTTTCAAGTTCTTCGATAGCGACATCCAGGTGAAAAGCCCTGAGTTGAGCATTTCGCAGCAACAAAAACACTTCATTGTGCGGGCCTTTGGTGAATGCCGTTTTATCGGTAAAAAAAGATTCATTGTACTCATTCATCAACTGCGTAAGGTTGAAAAAATAGCCCATTTTCTCAAAACACGCCTGCGTTTGTAGATCAAATGAGGCTAAATCAGGTTGTACGACATTCCGCCTGAAGGCAAAAATCGAGGCTAATTCGGCACGCAGTTTTAAATCACGAATCAACCTGACATCGCCGGTTTCGACCATGATTTCAAATGTATTGGGCGGGAAAGCGCGAAACACGCCGCGTTGATACACTTCGGCGATAGATTCCATGGCGCTTTTCAGGCTGTCCGGCGATGGATGATTGTAGTATTGAAGGAAGTTGATCATACACTTAATATCTCGATCACAATCCTTCAAATTCATTTTGTTTTGCTGTAGTTCGTCCTCAATATCTGCCTGAATTTCAACCAGAAACTCCCTGAGTTTTCGATCTTCCTTATGCTCGTCGCGACACTTTTCGGCCCTGGTGGCCAAAAGCAATGAAATAAGAATCAGTGAAATCTGTGTGACATACTTTTTCACACCAGCCGGATCAAAAATATCCAGAAAACGCTGCAGTGGGCCAGAAGTGGATTGATTTGCCAAAGTTTGTTTTTTGAGGGCAAATATTGTTTAATCATCAGAATTTTTCAAGCCATTAAAACCGAACACACACACGGC
The DNA here is from genome assembly GCA_020852155.1 of Saprospiraceae bacterium. Taxonomy (GTDB): domain Bacteria; phylum Bacteroidota; class Bacteroidia; order Chitinophagales; family Saprospiraceae; genus M3007. The sequence continues at coordinate 11,308 of JADZBJ010000215.1, forward strand.
ATGAAACTCTTGCCCTAACTTTCGCCCATGAAATTTGATGTGATTATTGCCGGTGGCGGCATCGTCGGACTGGCAACCGCGCTCCAACTGCAACGCAGCCAGCCCCGTTTGAAAATAGCCGTTCTGGAAAAGGAAAAACAGGTCGCTGCGCACCAAAGCAGTCGCAACAGCGGCGTACTTCATTCTGGCATTTATTACAGACCAGACAGTCTGCGTGCCAGCAACTGCAAGCGCGGTTATGCGCAAATGCTTGAGTTTTGCCGTCAGGAAGAGATTCCGTTTGATGTTTGCGGAAAAATAATCGTGGCTGCCGTGCCCGAAGAACGCGCCCAGTTAGACAAAATCTATCAGCGCGGCGTGGAAAATCGCCTCGAAGGCATCCGTAAAATCAGCGGCGAAGAAGCCCGCGAAATCGAGCCGCATGTCAGGGCCGTCGAAGCCGTCTGGGTGCCACAAGCCGGAATCGTTGACTACGGACAAGTGGCTCAACGCTACGCCGACATCCTGAAACGCGACGGCGCCGAAGTGTTGCTCGGGCACAAGGTCGTCGGACTGGAAAAACGCGGCGCGACCATCCATGTAACGACGGAAGCACAACAGTTTGAATGCAAAACCTTCGTGAATTGTGGCGGTTTGTATTCCGACAAATTAGCGCTGTTGTCCATGCCGGAAGATCAGTTGAATGTACGCATTTTGCCTTTTCGCGGCGAATACTACGAATTGCTGCCGGAAGCAGAACACCTCGTCAGGAACCTGATTTATCCAGTGCCGAACCCGGCGTTTCCATTCCTGGGCGTTCACTTTACCCGCATGATTGGCGGCGGCATCGAAGCCGGCCCCAATGCGGTGCTGGCCTTCCGCCGAGAAGGCTACCATCGAAGCGATATTCACCTCGGCGAACTGGCCGAAACGCTGGCCTTCAGCGGTTTTAGGAAAATAGCCCAACGTTTCTGGCGCGAAGGCTGGGCCGAAATGAAACGCTCCTATTCCAAGGCACTTTTCGTCAAAGCCCTGCAACACCTCGTGCCCGACATCAAACCAGAACACGTCACCCCCGGCCGCGCTGGCGTACGCGCCATGGCCTGCGACCGCGACGGCAACATGCTCGATGATTTTCTCATCCTCGAATCGCCCGGCATCATCAATGTTTGCAACGCACCCAGTCCCGCCGCCACAGCCTCGCTGGCCATCGGCGAAACAATAGCCGGTTTGCAAAGTATCGTCGAAACACCAGTTTCGACAACCTAACACCCAGTACCGTCGAAACTGGTGTTTTGACAATACAACCGTCGAAACTGGTGTTTCGACAGTACAATACGCACCTATAAAAATGAATTATTCAGCCAGAATCGCCCCACTGCTCAACATACCCGCACCACGCGTCAACGCCGTCATCGAATTGCTGGAAAGCGGTGCAACCATACCCTTCATTTCCAGATACCGCAAAGAAGCCACTGGCTCGCTTGACGAAGTGCAGATTGGCGACATCGCCGACAGTTGGAAAAAAATGCAGGAACTCGACAAGCGCCGCGAGGTCGTCCTGCAAAGCATCGAAGAGCAAGGCAAAATGACGCCCGAACTGCGACGCGCCATCGAACAGGCGGCGACCATGACCGAACTCGAAGACCTCTACTTGCCCTATCGCCCCAAACGCAAAACACGCGCCACCATCGCCATCGAGCGCGGACTGGAGCCACTGGCCAAACGCATTTTCACTCAGAACGACCGCAAAGACCTCGACCTCATCGCTGAAAAATACCTCAACGACGCCGTGGCCACCGTCGAAGACGCCCTGCAAGGCGCCCGCGACATCATTGCTGAATGGGTGAGCGAAGACAAAAAAGCCCGCGACCGCATTCGCCGACATTTTGAAAAAGGCGGCGTTATTGCCAGTCGTGTCGTCAAAGGCAAGGAAGAGGAAGCCGCCAAGTACCGCGATTATTTTGAATGGTCGGAACCGTTGGCCAAATGCCCCAGCCACCGATTGCTGGCCATGCGCCGGGGTGAAGAAGAAGGCTTCCTGCGCGTCGGTATCACGCCCGACGAAGAGCGCGCCATGTACGATCTGGATGAAATGTACGTCATCTCCTCCGGCGACGCGGCCACACAGGTGCGCATGGCCGTCAAAGACAGTTACAAACGCCTGCTGGCGCCAAGCATTGAAACGGAATTCAGAAATTCCAGCAAGGAAAAAGCCGACGGCGAAGCCATACGCGTATTTGGTGAAAACCTCCGCCAACTGCTGCTTGGTGCGCCACTGGGCGAAAAACGGGTGTTGGGCGTTGACCCCGGCTTCCGGACCGGCTGCAAACTGGTTTGCCTGGATGCCAGTGGTAACCTGTTGAAATACAGCGCCATTTTCCTGCACCAGCCCATTGAGGCTGAAGGCGAGTTGAAATACCTCGTGGATAAATATCAGATCGAAGCCATTTCTGTCGGTAACGGTACTGCCGGACGTGAAACGATGGATTTTTTAAGCAAAATCAACTTCGGGCGCTCTTTGGAAATATTTCAGGTCAACGAGGCCGGAGCATCCATTTACTCGGCCAGCGAAGTGGCCCGTGAGGAATTTCCGAAGGAAGACGTCACCGTGCGCGGCGCTGTCAGCATCGGTCGCCGATTGATGGACCCGCTGGCTGAATTGGTGAAAATTGACCCGAAAAGCATCGGCGTTGGTCAATACCAACACGACGTCAATCAGACACAACTGAAAGACAGCCTCGATCGAACGGTGGAAAGTTGCGTGAATGCCGTGGGCATCAACCTCAATACCGCCAGTAAACACCTGCTCACCTACGTGTCAGGTCTAGGACCGGTACTGGCTAAAAATATCGTGGATTTCCGCGCTGAAAACGGCCCTTTTAAAAAGCGCAGTGAACTAAAAAAAGTGCCGCGTCTCGGCGATAAAGCCTACGAACAATGTGCTGGCTTTTTGCGCATCCGCGAAGCGAGTAATCCGCTCGACAACACAGCCGTCCATCCTGAACGCTACGCACTTGTCGAACAAATGGCAGATGACCTCGGTTGTAAAGTCGCTGATTTGATTCGCGACAAAACCAAACGCAGCAGCCTCGACCTGAAAAGGTACGTTCGCGGCGACGTAGGCTTGCCTACCCTGCAAGACATCGTAAAAGAACTGGAAAAGCCGGGCCTCGACCCGCGTGGCGCTGCCAAAGCCTTTGAATATGCCAATGTGCACAGCCTGGATGACCTTTACGAAGGCATGGTGCTGCCGGGCATCGTTAACAATATCACCAATTTCGGCGCTTTTGTGGATATCGGTATCAAGGATTCAGGCCTGGTGCATGTATCCCAACTGGCCGACAAATTCGTGCGCGACCCAATGGAAGTGGTCTCATTGGGCCAGCAGGTGATGGTTCGTGTGCTGGAAGTTGATCGTCAGCGCAAACGCGTTTCCCTCAGTATGAAAGGGGTGTGAAATGGTTAGAATGCTCGCTGGCGCTCGCGTTTGAATGGCGCTGGCGCGCCGTTTGAAATGGTTTGAAATGGTTTGAAATGGTTAGAATGCTCGCTGGCGCTCGCGTTTGAATGCGCTGGCGCGCCGTTTGAAATGGTTGAAACAGGCATTCCGGGTACGAGGAAACCCCTGACGGGGTTTTGTTATTTTTTATCGCATAAATGCTATAAGCAGGGAACCCCTGACGGGGTTATTTAGCAAAGGGTTTTCTATCAGTCAGGTAATCCTTTCAACCACTTCAACATTCAACAACCTTTCAACTTTCTAACCACTTCAAACGCGAGCGTCAGCGAGCAACTAACCACTTCTAACCACCTCAAACGGCGCGCCAGCGCCATTCTAACGCGAGCGCCAGCGAGCATTCTAACCATTTCAACCTAAAACAATTTTCCGGGAGATACGGGCGTGTGGTCTGCTTCGTGTTGCAGCAACCATGATTTGCGTGGCAACCCGCCAGCATAGCCGACTAATTTTCCACTGCTGCCAATGATGCGATGACAGGGAATAATGATGGCAATCGGATTACTGCCATTGGCCGAACCCACTGCCCGGATGGCTTTCATGTCGCCGTATTGCTGCGCCAGGTCTGCATAGGAGGCCGTGGTGCCATATTGCACATCGAGCAGCATCTGCCAGATTTTTCGCTGAAAGTCTGTTCCCTGCGGATTCAGTTTGACCCCGAATGCCTTGCGTTGGCCGGCAAAGTATTCAGCCAGTTCGCTACGGCATTGTTGCACGGTTAGCGACAAGGTTGATGCCTCCGTTTCATCCTGACGATTGTCTCCAACAAACTGTACTTCCTGAATACCATCGTCATTGCCGACGATTTTGATCAGGCCAAGCGGAGAGTCCATGTAGGTGGTAGAAATCATGAATGTTGTTGTTGAGGTTGCTTTCACCACTCGAAATCATCAGGGGAAAGGCAATTATTTTAATAGTATAAAAATACAGCATGTGACTTTATGCCTTTTTAAAAAATCACAAATCACACAAAATCAATACTTTAACAATAATTAATTCATAATAAACCTGTTATAGCCGGGTGAAAATCTCTTGAAATCGTCCTTGTATTAAATAGCGCACGCCCTGACCTTTGCCTTACTGATTGTTACTTGAACAACACTACTATCAATCTTTCTTCCACCGTAATTCAGTTTATCCTCATTCATAGAGGAACAATCATCAGGTATACGCTCGGAGTTCGGAATTTTTGGTATTATATACCCCCTGAGCAGGGACGCTCCGAACGCTATGAACAACTTTCTGGCATTCTGCCACAATACAATCAAGCAAAGTCTTGCAAAAGGTAACAATCTTTTTTAGCGAGCGGACTAGTAATTAGTCCGCTCGCTTTTTTTTGTATCCGGGTTGAATTACTTGCGTTTTTTGCCTTCCACGATTTTCATTTCATTGAGCAGGTAATTTGCGCCGCCCAATTTGTCAATGATAAACAGGATGTACCGCACATCCACCATGATGTTTCGGCAAATGGTCGCATCGTAATTCAGGTCGCTCATGGTACCTTCCCAAACGCGGTCAAAATTCAGGCCCACCAACTGGCCGTTGGCATTCAGCGCCGGACTGCCAGAGTTGCCGCCAGTGGTGTGGTTAGCGCCGATAAATGCGACGGGCATTTCACCTTTGGCGTTGGCGTACCGACCGTAATCCTTGTTTTTCCAAAGTTCGATCAGTTTTTGTGGCACATCAAACTCGTAATCGCCGGGAATGTATTTTTCCATCACGCCATCCAGGTCGGTTTGATACTGGTACCAAACGGCGTCACGCGGGGCATATCCACCTGCTTTTCCGTAGGTCAGGCGCAGGGTGCTGTTCGCATCCGGGAAGAAACGGCGATCTTTAAACACCTTAATTTGCGCGGCCATGTATTCGCGCTGCACCAGGTTGATTTGTGGTTGTAACGACTGTAATTTTGGTTGAATATTGGCCACGTAAGCGTCGTTCAGCGTTTTCCAGAACGTAAAAGCCGGATCTGCTTTGAGGGTTTCGTAAATCTTGTCCGGTTTTTCGGCCAGCAGGGCATTCATTTTAGCCTCGTAAGGCAAAATTGAATTATCAAAAATGTATTTGGCTAAACCTTCATAGCCGCCGTGTTTGGCAGCGGTTTCCTGCACAAATTTTCCACCCCAGTCTTTGTTGACATCCTGCACGAAAATTTCAGACAAGCCGGCAAAAACGGCCTGATCTACGGCCGGGCGATATTCCTTGTAAAAACCCGACAGGCCAGCGGTGGCGTCTTTTTGCTTGTTGGCAAAAAAGTTGGCGCCGTTTTTCTCATAAGTATCCAGCCAGCTGTTGAGTTGCGAAGCCAATCCCATGAGGTCGTTGTTGCGCACCATCGCCTCGAGATAATAGTCGCGGGCCAGTGCGTAGGGCTGGATTTCGGCATGCAACTGACGCAGGCGCGGCAGAATGTTTTTGTAACGGAGGTTCCAGTCCGGGTTGTTTTCGATTCTTTTGGTAAATTCGGCTTCGTACTCCTGTTTTTTGTCATAGGCTTTGTACGTGCGAAGTCCGAGCATTTCGCCTTGCCATTTTTTCCATGAATTGGCAATACTGGCATATTTGGCGATGTAGGTAATTTTCACCTCCGGGTCTTTGCGCATAAAACCGTCCATGATTTTCAGGGCGCGTTCTCGAATGCTGACTTTAGCCGGATCGAGTATTTCGCCGGTTTGGCGTACGGCGGCTTCTGTCAGGTATTCGTCTGTACGACCGGGAAAGCCATATACCATCGTGAAATCACCCTCTGAAACGCCATTCAGCGAAATTTCCAGAAACTTGCGTGGTTGATAGGGCTGGTTGGCGGGCGAGTATTCCGCCGGGCGGTTGTCTTTGTTGGCATATACCCTGAACATGGAAAAATCGCCGGTGTGACGCGGCCAAACCCAGTTGTCGGTGTCTGCGCCGAATTTGCCAATGCTCGAAGGCGGCGTACCGACTAATCGAACATCCTTGAACGTCTGGGTAACGAAAAGATAATACTGATTGCCGTTGTAAAACGGGCGAATGAGGATGTCTTCCCAGGCGTTTTTCTTGGTATTGACTTTGATCTGAGCCAGGTTTTTATCAATCACCGACTGGCGATCATTTTCGGCCATGCTTTCGGTTACGCCATTCAAGGCCAGGGCTGTAACGTCTTCCATGCGGATGACAAACGTGGCTATAACACCTTTGGCGGGCAATTCAGCGCTCCTGTCTTTGGCCCAAAAACCATCATCAACATAGTTGTGCTCCAGGGTGCTGAGGTTCTGGATGGCGTCAAAACCGCAGTGGTGATTGGTCAGCAAAAGGCCTTCAGCAGAGATCATTTCTCCGGTGCATCCGCCGGCAAACTGGCAGATGGCGTCTTTCAGGCTGGGTTCCACGGGTGAATAGATATCATCGGCATCGAGTTTGAGGCCCAATGATTTCATTTCTTTTTCATTCTGTTTTTCAAGGTGCATCGGCAACCACATGCCCTGGGCCACAACTTGGCAACCCATCAATACACTTGCCCAAAAAGTTAAAAAGCGAACCATTTTATTGATGTGATAATGTGATAATTAGTAACCGGGATTTTGTTTCAAACGGTCGTTGGCGGCAATCTCCCTGTTTGGAACAGGCAGAATAGCCCGAAATGCGTCTGCGCCGGTTACGTTGTTGTATTGGCCTGTACGCGCGAGGTCAAAATAAACATGACCTTCAAAGTTCAATTCGGCGCGGCGTTCGTCCAGCAAAGCATTTGTCCAGGCGTCAGCAGTGGCCACGTCGTCAGGTGTCAGATCGGACAAACCGCGTTGTGTGCGCAGTTGATTCAGTTCATCAAGTCCGTCCGTTGCGCCCTGTGCTTCAGCGGCAATGAGCAGCATTTCAGCCAGGCGAATGATATAGGCAGGGCTGTCTTTATCGGTTTCACCGCGATATTTTTGGGTGCGTCCGTCAGGCACGATGGTCACGTCATTGCTGGCCGGGTCAAAATCCAGCAGACTGGCGCGAACGTCTCCGCTACGCAATTGAAAAAAGTCGTTGAGGCCTTCCGCAGCCAGGTAAAAAAGTTCCGAGCGAATAGCATCATCGCGGCTATAGGTGAGCGAGTTAAATTCACTCCTGTTTTGCGCATCAAAACTCAATTCAAAAATAGACTCTGTGCTGCGGCGGGTGTCGAATATTGTATGGTAATCAGCAGCGTCCACGAGGCCATAGGCATCGCTTTGCAGCACTTGCTGAGCGTCATCGTTGGCAGCAGTCAGGTTGCCTGCGTACAGGTTTACACGCGCCCGGAGTGCCTGCAGCGTTTGCAGGCTGACGTACTGTGGCGCGGCCTCCTGGCTCAGCAATGGCGCTGCTGTATTCAGGTCGTTTAAAATGGCTTCGTAGGATGCTGCCACTGTGGCCCGTTCAGGGCGGTCTTCGATGGTTTGGGTTTTCAGGATAACCGGAATGCCGTACCTGGATGTTTTGTCCCAGTGCTCGCCGTAAGTGCGCAGCAAATCAAAATGCGCCAGTGCGCGAATGGTACGCGCCTGACCTTCGATTTCGCCCTTGCGCGCATCTTCCAGGTCTTTGATGTTGGGCAGTGCTTCGAGCAGGCGATTGGCGTTGGCAATGCTGCGATAGATCGTTACCCAGAGTTCTTCCGACAACAAATTGGAGGGCGTCACGGCTTTGGCGCTTAACTGATCGAGCGAGAGGTACTGATAACCGCCGGTGGAGGCATTGCCACCCAGCGCTTCCATCATGAGCGGAAATTGCCCGCCGTAATAGCTGCCGTTTTGCAGCGACGCATACAAACCTGAAAGCGCAGCTTCGGCACTCGCTGCGTCAACGATGGCGGTTTCAGCGTCAATGTCGTTAGGCGATGTTTCGTCCAGAAATTTATT
>JADZBJ010000216.1 GCA_020852155.1 Saprospiraceae bacterium
TGTCGTTTTGCGTCATGCCGTTTTTTTCGCTCAGTGAAATGCCCATCGCAGCGCCGGTGGCCGGAATTGCTTGCATCCCCGTGGCACTGCTTTGGTGAGGTATTTTCGGAAAACGCTCGTCGCGCAGGCTGGGGTGACAATAGTAGGAACGCCCGCCGGAGAACGGGTCGTCGCGTTTGGCCATGAGTTGCAGCATCAGGTCGTAGGGCCGCAAGCCCATGCTCAGGAGCATACTATCGTCGCGGTAATACGGATAGGCGAAGTCAGAAGGCGTGAGTTGCATACCTACCGCAATCTGAATGGCCTCGTGGCCGCGAGACGTAGCATGGACGTATTTACTCACCAACTTGAAATTGGCTTCATAGAGTTCGGTCATGGACTTGGCTTGGGCCATGACCGAGAAGGCATTTTCAAGGATGTTTTTGGGTATTATCGTAGCGTTTTTGCGCTTTTTTGCTGTTGAAACAGGCATATCGTGGTGTCAGGCTGTCAAAAAGTGCGCAAATGTAAGCGGCTACACTAACTACACGCTTACGAAATTTTGAAAGTTTCGTAAGCGTGTATGAGTATAACCACTAAACGGGCATCATGATTTTCCTTCCAAGCCATCGCCAATGGCCGCTTTTAGTACCTCTATGTTGATGTCTTTGAGTGATTTGAAACTGATACAATAGCCGCTTACTTTTGCCTTGCCGATATTTTTTCCATAGGTATCAGGCAGGTAAGTTTTGTCTTTAATACTCATAATATAAACTGAAATTCCGCTGGTATTGGCGCTGATACCCACCCGATAAAATGGTCGGGTTTTGCCATCGGCGTATTCGATGTTTTGCTCACCGTAACCGATATTAGGATTGGAAACGACTTTCCCTTCGCTGTTTTTACCATCCAGAAACCACCGCTGCGCATCTGGCCACGCCTGACTGATGAGCAGGTGCAGGGCTTGCAGGTCGTTGCGTTTTGGCTCGGCCAGGGAAGCAATGTAGTCGTTGATTTGTTGTTGAGTGTCTGGGTGCATGTTGTGCTTTAAGAGCGTGTTCGGGAATTGGGTCTGCGCCGAATTCAGAAACAGGAATACGAATTCCAATGATTGGTTTATATGCTTACGAAATTTTGAAGGTTTCGTAAGCATATTCAGAAAAACCTGCCATACGCATCAAAGCCTGTCCTAGCGCACAACCACCACTTTCCCGGACAACACCCCTTGTTTACCAGATGCCCGAATGAGGTAAGTGCCATCGCTCAGACCATCAGTTGTCAAATTAACCGGGCTGGATAAATCCTCTATCTGTCGGGTCAGGCAAATTTTACCCTGCGCGTCATTTATTGCAATAACTCCGGGGCCTGACAACCGGCCTCGCGTATCTATGACAAATGCCTTCGATGCCGGATTGGGCGATATGAACAGACCTGTTTTGGGCGTATCTTTAGAATGTGGTTCAAAGGTCGAAACAAGAGGCGTGGCTAACTTCGTAACCACGGTATTGGTTATCACTGGCTCGTTATAATCAAAGTAAATGGACGCCCTGTTCTGTATTTCGTCATACATATTGAATGCTTTGTTCCGTTGGATCGCAAACGATACAAAACCATGACTGGCAGGTTCATTGCTGTTACTGTCAGGTAAAGCAATCGGGTCAAAAACAACTTCCAGCAAATTGCCGGGTAACAGTCGAAAAGAGGAAATAGCATGACTTGATCCCACCAGGCGCAATGTGCTAACATTCAACGCCGTATCTAATTTGTCTGTGATGCGCACGCGATCTGCCTGAAAATTGCCAGTGTTTTGAAAATAAACGGTGTAAACCAATTCTTTACCTGCGGCAATGTCGGCGGCGGTAAGCCCTCTTGTCGGTTCAACACGTTTTTCATTGGGATCAAAGGAACCCACCACACTGTCAGCAATCATGAAGTGGTTATTACCGGGCATAAAATCCGGCGAACCGGGTTCAAAATGTCCGCTCATACTGAACACACTGCCAAGTGCTGCCGTTGAGTCCAGCACGCCGTGAATTTGAATCCATTCATGATGCCAAACAGGAAGAGAGTCGAAATTCCAGATCAAACTATCGCTACCCACCATGGCCGTGGGTGACGGGTCGGCACTGGTAAAATGGTATCGAGGATCAAGTTTTATAGCAATTGTACCACTGGCAGGGATAGTGCCATCGTTACGATATGGAATAAACGCATTTATGAGATAACCAGGTCTGGGACGACCTGCCAGATAGCCATATATGGAAACATCTGTGATATCCTGTTTAAAGTAAACACCAAAATCGCGACCATTGCCGGAGTTGGTTACTACATGATATGGCGGGTTGATATTTTCAACATAAATTGATGGAACCCGAACCCGAAGCGTATCTAAAGAACCAGCAGAACTGCCTATGGAATAATGGCCATCCGACTGAGTATTAACAAACCAGTATGGATACCATGCACCAGGTTCAATGACGCCAACAGATACATTGGGCAACGCCGATTCACTGGAATCCCAAATTCCGTTGTTATTGTCGTCTTTGAATACGTTGCCGGATGATATCGAACCGTAGTTTTGGGGTAATCCGGTTTTGAAAACGCCTTCCATAAAACCTCCATGATAGAAGGTGGTGTCAATACAATGTAATATATCATACATGAAGCGTTCAACCGGAAGCCAGGTTTTACAGGTGTCAAGTGAGGTAAAAAGGCCAATAGAGTTATGGTGCAAATAATACCGGTCGCCTTTATGCCATATTCCGCCTTTATAGTTGTCATAAGCAACAATATCAATCAAATCCATCCGGGGTAATCCTTCGCTGGAATATGTCCATGTAGTCAGGTCACTTGAACTGTGTAATTGAGTGCCTCCATTGTCAGCGTAACTCAAAACAAAAAGCCTTTCATCCGTTGCATAAAGCCCTTTTATATAGTTCACATCAGGACCATTCTCCTGCTGCCAACTTTGCCCGAAATCAACACTGGACAAAAGATGGCCTTGCCAATCAAATCCGAAATATCTACCCCCGAAATAAACAGGATTGCTATAGAGGACCCAATGTTGCCAGGTTTGGCCCAAATCTGTTGACCATATTTCCCCGGTGAACGATGATTCAGCCATAATATTCTCTCCAATCCAGTAAAGATTATTAACACTATATGGCGCACCTGAGGGGTGGAATGGCTTAATTGTATCCCATGTGACACCATTATCAACGGATAGATAGAAACGGGTAGCATAACGTTCGTTAGCAACTATTTTACCGGCAGGGCTAACCTTCACATTAGTATATTCATAATTAGATAAAGGCAATTTAGCCTTATCAATCCAGGTTTCCTGAGTCAGATCATACGCAAACACACCGTTACCACAAGCCGCCCACAATTGACCATTTCCAGAGTCCAGAAAATATACCGGAGCAGATTCAGTACCTTCGTTCGCCTCAACCAATCGCTGGCTGGATGCCTCGTATCGAAGCACTCCTTTGTTGTAAGTACCACATAACAATTGTGCTCCGACACTCGCCAAATCCATTGTTCCAAAATCATTGGATATAGGTACTTCAATCCAGTTGTGCCCAAAATCATCCGTGTACATGATACCTGTTGAACCTGCACTTTTGTACACCCTGTTGCTAATTTTGCAAAATTTATTTTTGGCATTGTGCTGTTGAATTGGGGTTTGGTACCAATTCAAACCAAAATTACTGGAACACCACAGATTCTCTTCCGTCGCAAAAAACAGAAGAGAATCAGACGCAAACATGGACATGTGATAGTCATTATCGCCAAAATCTGGCGATACAACTTCCCAGTCGGCCCCATTTGATGACAAACGCCAGATTTTGTTATACCATTCTGCGTACAAGCGGTTGTCGAAAGCCCAAATATCGTAGCAGTACATACCCGGAGCAGGGATTGAATCCCAGGTAAGTCCATCATCTTGAGTCTTGTAGATATTTCCTGTATAACCATCCGGTACATATACGCCATCGGAAGTCATCGCTATCACGTAAAAATTTCCGTGTGATAAAGGCGGCATATTCCCCTGAATCCAGGTAGCGCCATGATCGTAACTAACCACGAACTTTGGGTCATAGACATAATCCGTATTAAAACCGTAATCTTTACCTGCCGCTATCTTAGTGGGTGATGTAGCTACAGGCCAAATATTCCCTTCCGGCATTTTCTCCCAGGTCTGTCCATTTTCGGTTCTATACAAATGATAGGTATCTGAAACATAGGCAAATTGACCGTCATCATATATATTACCAAATCTACCACCTTCAGGGCCATGCGTGGATTGCCAATTAATTTGGGAAAATGAAGAAAAATGATTGCTGACCAGCAGCAGCAGGAGTGTAATGAATTTGAATTTCATCAGTATATGGTTTTAATATATGTTATTAGAAGGAGATTTAGAGCGTGTTCGGGAATTGGGTTTGAGCCGAA
>JADZBJ010000217.1 GCA_020852155.1 Saprospiraceae bacterium
AGCAGTGCTGCCACTTACGGACTGGGTGAAACGGGCTACGTTGATGACCACAGCCTGATTCCGGGCCTTAGACCGCTTAACCCTTACGGCCAGAGCAAACAGGATTTTGACGTGTGGGTACTGGAACAAACCACAGGCGCAAAACAGGCCGCGCCACCGCACTGGGCCGGTTTCAAATTTTTTAACGTGTATGGCCCTAACGAATACCATAAGGGGCGCATGGCGTCGGTGATTATGCACACAGTGCGGCAAATCAAGGCGACTGGCGGCATGAAACTTTTCCGCTCCCACAGGCCGGATTTTTCAGATGGCGGACAAAGCCGCGATTTTATTTATGTCAAAGACGTGGTAGATGTCCTGCTCTTTTTCATGGAAAAACGCCCTGAAAACGGCATTTACAATCTCGGAACAGGCAAAGCGCGTTCTTTTCTGGACCTGGCCGTTGGCACCTTCAACGCCATGCACCTGGAGCCAAATATCAGTTTCATAGACACGCCGGCTGACATTCGCGATACGTATCAGTACTTCACCGAAGCAGACATGAGCAAATTGCGTTCAGCGGGCTATCACGAGCCTTTTTATGGTCTTGAAGCGGGCATTGAAGACTACGTTCAGCGCTATTTGCTGCCCGAAGAAACCATTTGGTAGTACTTGACCCCCATTTTTCAAATTTCAAATTTCAAATAAAACATTCCACTTTAAATTTTTAATTTTAAAATATATAAAATCAAATAATTTTAAATTTGGAATATATAATTTGAAATTTGAAAAACTTTTGGCCTCCCACCATGCTGCGATTTGAGCATCCTGAATACTTATGGTTGTTGTTGGCTGCTCCGGCGGCACTAATACTGGCCTGGATGTGGCAAAGAAATCGCCGTCAAAAACTGGCTCGGTTTGGCGATTCAAAGGGGCTTGTGCCACCCATCAACATGCGGCTTTACTGGTTTCGGCAAGCGCTGTTGGCCGTTGCCTTTGCCCTCATCGCTTTGGCGTGGGCGGGCCCGGTGACTAACGCCCGCGAGCAAGCCGTAGCACAAAAAAGTGCCGATGTTTTTTTGGTGCTGGATATTTCCAACAGTATGCTTTGTCAGGATGTGCTGCCGAACCGACTGGAATTAGCCAAGGCTTTTTCCGCCAAACTCGTTGATGCGCTGGCTGGCGAACGTATCGGTCTGATATTATTTGCCGGAAATGCCATCAGGCAAGCGCCGCTGTCAACCGATTACCATTATCTGCATCAATGCCTGCGGGATGTTTCCACGGAATTGATGACCCAGCAGGGTACCAATATTCCGTTGGCAATTGATCTGGCTCAAAAGTCATTCGACGACGCACCAGGTGGAGGCAGGGCCGTCATCGTTATTTCTGACGTTGAAAACAACGACCAATACGAAGAACTGGATGCTCCGTCAAGCGCCCGGCATTTGTATGAAGATTTCGGCATCGTCACGTATTCGGTGGGCGTAGGTACCGCGAATGGCGGACCCGTCCCGACCAGCGCGACAGTAGGAGGCCAGTATAAACGCGACGAAACGGGCAATGTCGTCCGGAGTCGCATGGATGAAAAAGCGCTGAAGCAATTAGCCAGCGCAGGTGGTGGTCAGGCGTTGATGGTTAGTCAGGGCGACAGGGCCATCGAAACCCTGCGCCGTGAAATCAATCAGTTGGACAAACGAGATATACAGGTGCGCTCACAGATCGTATTCGACCAGTGGTATGCGTGGGTATTATTGCCTGCGGTGCTGCTGCTGTTGATTGAGCGTTGGCTGGCTGGACGAAAACGTGGGGCAAGTTACCGGAGCAACTGAGATCGGAATCTCAATTACTCCGGTAAAATCCTTTTTGCACCAGCGGAATTCGTTTTTGAACATTAATCTAAAGGCTGTGGAAACAGCCAAAGATCACAATCCTTTTATTTTAACGAATACGCGCAGCCGTCAGCAAGCTCTTCACGCGGCGTTGCGCTTCGGCTTTGGTTTCATGGTCGCCGAGGCGTTGAAGTCCCTGCCAGCTGGTGAAGCCATATTCTTTGGCGACCATTGATTTGAAGCCTTCTTCAGCAGGCGATGTTTTTGCGGCGGCCGGCGCAGATTTCACTGTTGTTACAGTCGCTGATTTGGTTGTTTTTGCAGGTGCCGAATAAACAGATGCAGCCGCAACAGGCGTTTCGTCCGGGAAATAACCAGCCAGATCGTAGTCGTTAATCAGGCGCGACATCGTCCAGCCATAACGGTATTTTTTGCAGGCATTGGCTACCGAGGCCAGGCGTTCACCGCCGTGGCGAGCGGCTTCGCGCTCCAGTTGATTGCGAGAAAAGCCTTCTTCAACATAAGATAATACAATGGCATTGGCCAGCAATACCTGCGGGCGCAGGTTGTATTCTTCAGCCAGTTCGTGCGAAGCAGATTTCCATTTTTTGGCGGCCGAACGCACAAAAGACTGGTCGGCGGACAGGTTGCGAAGTTTGGCTTCGGGTGCGATTTCGGGTTCTGTTTCGATGGCGGCGTCATTGTTGCGGCGTGCTTTTTTGGAGCCATATCCGCCTGCCGGTGTGAATTCATATTCCGTTTCATTGCTTTTGGCCCCTTTGCCACTGATACGACGCGGCGAAGTCATATCGGCTTCTGCATAAGCTTCGTCGCCTTCAATGGCGGCAGTGCTGTAGTGGCTGATGGTTCTGTCGCGCTCAACACGACCGTCTTTTTTACCGATGAAGGAGAAAACCATGACCGCTGAAATACCAGCAGTAGCCAGGAAACCAAAGAATTCGAAAAAATTTTTCATTTTTATGCTGTTTGAATGCCGCTGGTGCGGCGTGTGAAATTGTTTGATGTTGTTTGATTGCTCGCTGACGCTCGCGTTGGAATGCCGCTTGCGCGGCGTTTGATGTTGTTTGATATCGTTTGATTGCTCGCTTGCGCTCGCGTTGGAGGGCCGCTTGCGCGGCGTTTGATGTTGTTTGATGTTGTTTGATTGCTCGCTTGCGCTCGCGTTGGAGGGCCGCTTGCGCGGCGTTTGATGTTGTTTGATATTGTTTGATTGCTCGCTTGCGCTCGCGTTTGATGGGGGTTGGGCTGTGTGCCGGATCGCGTCGTTGATTAACGCTTTGTAGGTGTCATGTTGTAATTTACCACAAAATTAGATAGCTTTAATTTATATCATGTAAGGGTAAGCAGTATCTATGATGTTAATACCTGGCCTGATGCAATTAATTGAACTTGTTGCACCATACGAATTACTTTTGCCGGATGATACGTGTGGTTTTTTTCTCATATTGCTTTCTTTTTACGCTGTTGCTACATGCGCAGTCACCTTTGGACACGATTGTCGTGGTTCAATACAATATTTTGCGCTACGGACAGACCGAATGCGGCAACCTGACGACGCGCAACAGCCGGTTTTTACCCATTTTTGATTATTTAAAACCTGACGTGCTGGGTGTCAATGAAATCAGCCCCAATCCTGCTGTTTTCAATAATTTTGAATTGAATTTGAAGTCATTTAGTCCCGGCATGACGCAAACGCCCTGGGGTAATTCGACGGGGTCGGACCTGGTGAACGGTGTGTTTTACAACTCGGCCAAACTGGGCTACCTGGGGCACCAGACCATTACCGGGGCTATCCGCGACATTGACGTACATAGATTGTACCACAAATCAGCCACCAAACCCGGCGACACGCTGGATTTCTACTACATCATTGCGCATTTCAAAGCATCCAACGGCGGCGATAATATTGTGCAACGCGCCGAAGCAGCAAGTTTGATCAATGACTGGCTGCAATTGCACCCATCCGTCACGCGCTACTGGCTGGGCGGCGACCTGAACCTTTACACCAATGACGAGCCGGCCTGGCAAACGCTCGTGGAGCAGACGCAACAATTCTATGACCCCAGCGGACTCACGACCGACTGGGTTGGTTCGGCATACGCTATTTATCAAACACAATCGCCAGCAACCTCGGCGGTGCCCTGCGCTGTCACGGGCGGCATGGACGATCGCTTTGATTTTCTCTGAGTCAGCCCTGAAATCAACAGCAACAACGGGCGCTTGAGGGTGGCGTCGAACACTTATCGGGCAGTAGGCAACGACGGCAATTCCTACAACAATAGCCTGCAATGCAGCCTCAACCAAAGCGTGCCGCCCGCTGTGTGCGAAGCGCTTCGACTCGCCTCCGATCACTTGCCCGTGACGATGAAATTAGTGGTGAAAAATCAGGCGTCGGGGGTTACATCATTGAGTGCTTCTTCGTCATTCCGGTTGGTCAATTCACTTGCAGGTACCCGTTTGTTGATAAACTTTAGTGGTAGCGAAGCACAAAAATGGCATTGGCAAGTCTTCAACATGCAAGGCCAAAACCTGCTGTCAGGTGAAGAATCAGGTGCTCAAAAAAGCATCTTAATTAATTCATTATCAACTGGTTGGCATTTCATAACACTTTATTCTTATGAAGGTGAGCGTGCTGTTTTTCGCTTTTTAAAAAATTAGACAACAAAGAAATTTTTCATATTAACAAAATCCCCCCTTGCGAAAACCAATTTTATGCCTGCATATTTGCCAACGCAATCAGGACACGCCTGAACCAAATGACAAACCTAACTTAGTGATTTTGAAGATTTTCAGGATTGATTTTCCTGATTTAACTGACGCAAATTTTTCAAAACCTTTTTTGTGTCATACGAATAAAGACCAAAACGAACACCGTGTCCAAATTTGAAACGCCCCTACTCTCCGCATTCCCCCGAATTCTGTTCCGCCACGTCCACTGAAAAAACCGAATAGTCCAACTGTATGATGCCCTGTGTCGCCCCGTCACAGCATCTCCTTTTCCGATTTTGATTTATTGACTTTTAGCGTCGTCCGGAGTACGTCACCTGACCCGCTTCACGCATGGCTCTTGTCCGAACAGGAGGCCGCTCTGTATTACCCGTCCAATCGAAAACAACATGATTTCCAAAGCCCTCAAGTTTATTACAGACGAGCTCAACCGACGTTGGGACGACGCTTCCACGCCCTCGATGGAGGATTTTGCCGTTTTGGGCAATATCGCACGGCTCGATACCGATGCCAATGCAGCACAAGGCGGTATGGGTAAAAAAGTGGTCGTAACGCTCGTCAATATCGAAGAGGAAAAAACCCTGAAAAACAGCCCGCACTACGTCCGCAATGGCGAAGAGGTGCAGCGCCGCAATCCGTCTGTGTTCATCAACCTGTACATCCTGTTCAGTTGCGCCGACGAAGATCACATCGAAGCCCTCAAGAAAATATCGCGTACCATGATGTTTTTCCAGCGGAAAAACTCCTTTACACCGCAAAATGCCACTGCGACATTCCCCACCGAAGCCGGCGTCGAAAAAATCGTACTCGACCTTTTTACCCTGAATTTCGAACAAGTCAATCACCTCTGGGGCATCATGGGCGGTAAATACCTGCCGTCAATACTCTACAAAGCCCGCATCGTCGCCGTTCAGGACGCCCTTGGCGAACGCGTCGGCGTGATTGAGGAGGTGGATTTATCGAATGAGCGACTGTGAGTTGATTGGTTATTTGTGGAATTGGTTATTTGGGATTAACCGCCAAAGACGCAAATGACGCTAAATTACTGAAAATCAATCCACTACACAAATAACCAAATACTCGAATAACCAATTCAACAAATAACCAAATAACCAATTCAACAAAAAAATGCATTGGAAATACGTCCCGATATTAAGCATTACGGCGCACCACGAGAAGTATCCGCCGCGTTCGGCTGCTGATCCGTTGCCTAATGTAGCGGCTTTCGTGATGGAGCCATCACAGGCTACCCGCGAGCGTTTTCAGCGTTTGGGCTGGCTGTGGAAACGGCAGGAAGGCGGGATTCAGGTGTTTGCCCAAAAAACCATTGCTGACGGTGTTGTCATGGCGGGTGTAAGCCCGCTGGAGAAAGAGGGTTTCACTTTTTACATTCGATCATCAAATACTGCATTGCTCAGCGAGACAAGCCCTTTCAATGCTGTGTTGAGCAGCACCTGGGGTCAGCCGAGCCTGCTTTGTTTTGACAGCCTGAGCGCCACGCCACAAGCCGACGGAACCCTGGCCCTGGCCAACCCGGTTCAAGCATCGCATGTGGGTTCGCGCTTGCCGGTTCCGGTGCAGTTTGAACCTGCCGCCGCCGGCATTAGCGAAATGCAGATAACACCCATCTCACCAGCCGCTACCAGCAAAAATATCAGCCTGAACAGCAAAAGCAGACGGTTTGATATTAACGAGCCGGAAGGCAATTACCTGTTTACGCAGGAAGACACCCTGCAAACGATTCACCTGACCCAGAATTCATTACCGGCCAATACGATTGGCATTGCCCGAATATTCAGCGGCCCCGGAAACACCTGGGAGCCATCGCGTCATTTTCGGCTCTTTTTTGCAAGATAACGCAGGCTACGGCGGCGTTTCCCATAGATATTTCACCTGTTAAAAACTTAAATGTACCATCATGTCGAACCTAAGCACTCTCAAAACGCCCGGCGTTTACATTGACGAGGTTTCGCTGTTGCCACCTTCCGTTGTCGGGGTCGGCACCAGTATTCCGGCTTTTGTCGGATACACCCAAAAAGGCGGCCCTGCCGCAGCAGACGATCCCATCGCTGCCCGCAAGATTTTTTCCCTCAAAGAATACGAAGACGCTTACGGCACCGCCGATGCACCGCCTTCCATGACCGTTAAAGTGACGGAAGTGCGCGATGCCGACGGCAAAACGCTCAAACGCGACATCGAAGCCGGCGTGGGTACTGAAAATCAGAACAACCACATCATGTATTACGCCATTCAGCACTATTTTGCCAATGGCGGCGGCCCTTGCTACATCGTTTCTGTCGGCAAAACAGG
Source organism: Saprospiraceae bacterium (assembly GCA_020852155.1). Lineage (GTDB taxonomy): Bacteria > Bacteroidota > Bacteroidia > Chitinophagales > Saprospiraceae > M3007. The sequence goes on from JADZBJ010000217.1 coordinate 6,870, forward strand.
CTCAACCGGCCCGGCATCAGGCCAACTGAAAAAAGGCGTACAAACCTGTATGTCTGAAGATGAACCCACCATGATTGTCGTCCCGGAAGCCATCTATTCTGGCGACAACTATGTCCAGGATGTCTATCAGACGGCGCTGGAACAAGCCGAAACCCTCAAAGACCGCGTCGTGATCATGGACGTGCGCCAGGCAGCCGCCAAAATCGGCGACATCGGCGCTGACCTTTCTGCATTCAGGGCGCCGTTGTCTGAAAACCTCGCCTACGGAGCAGCTTATTACCCGACCCTGAAAACTACCATCAGTTACAAGGAATCAGCCGACGACCAGATTGTGCTGCAACACAAGGACGCCACCGGCGCTAACCTCAGCCTGAACGGTCAGACAATGGCCGCCATCAAAGCCGAAAATGGCGCGTTGTATGCCTCTATCAAGCAAAAAACCAACAGGGTTGGCGTCGTACTGCCACCCAGCGCTGCCGTAGCAGGCATTTATGTTCAAACCGACCAGTCGCGCGGCGTTTGGAAAGCCCCTGCCAATGTGGGTGTTTCGGCTGCCATCGGCCCAACGATCAAATTCGACAACCTGATTCAGGACGACATGAACGTACCTGACGACGGCAAGGCTGTCAATGCCATCCGCACCATCACTGGTCGCGGTGAAGCCATTGTCTGGGGCGCCCGCACCATGGACGGCAACAGCAATGAATGGCGCTACGTGAATGTTCGACGCTTTTTCAATTTCGTTGAAGAATCTGTCAAAAAGGCCACACAACGCTTTGTATTCGAGCCTAATGACGCCAATACCTGGGTGAAAATCAGGGCCATGATCGAGAATTTCCTCATCCTTCAATGGCGCGCCGGAGCACTCATGGGCAGCAAACCCGAACAGGCGTTTTTCGTGCGCGTGGGCCTCGGCCAAACCATGACTGCCGACGACGTCCTGAACGGTCGCCTGATCGTCGAGATCGGTATGGCCGCTGTGCGCCCAGCCGAATTCATCGTCCTTAGTTTCATGCACAAAATGCCGGAATAAGGCTGTTTCATTGGTGATTTGTGGATTTGGTTATTTGGTTATTTGTTTTTTCATCATTCGAACAAGCAATTAACCAATTAAACAAATAACCAAATAACCAGTCCTTCAAATCACCAGCAATATCAGAATCACTCAATTATCAAATAAAATACATCATGGAAGAATATCCAATTCCCAAGTTTCACTTTTCGGTGGATTGGGGCGGCACACGCCTCGGCTTCACGGAAGTGAGCGGACTTGACGTACAAACCGACGTCATTGAATATCGCGAAGGCGCCAACCCGGAGTACCACAAGGTCAAAATGCCGGGCATGCAAAAATTCAGCAACATTACCCTGAAACGCGGTTCGTTCAAAGGCGACAACCAGTTTTATGAATGGTGGAATACCGTGCAACTCAACAAAATCGAGCGCCGCGACGTGACCATCACGCTGTTGAATGAAAACCACGAACCCGTCATTACCTGGCAGGTGAAAAAGGCTTTTCCGATCAAAGTGCAAAGCACCGACCTGAAAGCCGACGGCAATGAAGTGGCCATCGAAACCCTCGAACTGGCACACGAAGGCCTCACCATGACTTTTGAGTGAGCAGAAAACGGGGTTGAAGGTTGAAGTTGTTGAAGGTTGAAAAGTTGAAGTTGTTGAAAGTTGAAGTTGTTGAAAGTTGAAGTTGTTGAAGTTATTAAAAGTGGTAGTCTGCCGTGTGGTGAAAAGTTGTCATCCTGAACGCAGTGAAGGATCTGCTACCCACGAAGAGAGGTGTACACATCTGTTTGGCCAGATCCTTCACTACGTTCAGGATGACAAGTTTTTGAGGAAGGGAGCAAATCAACCTTCAACAACTTTTCAACCTTCAACTCTTCAACAATTTTTCAACAACTTCAACTTTTCAACCTTCAACAATTTTCAACTTTCACCCCGTGCCACTCAAACTTTCCCGCCTGGCCCAATTAACGATTTACCCAATCCACCAATAACCAATAAGCATGGCACTCGAAACCCATTACCCGCCAGTTGGCTTTCATTTCAAGGTTGAATTTGAAGGCATTCCCGGTCGTTTACACGCCCAGGATGCTTTCTTTCAGGAGGTAACCGGCCTTTCGCGCGAACTGGAAACCGAGCAGGTAAAATCCGGTGGCGAAAACCGGTTCACCTACAAACTCCCTACGCGCGGCCAGTATCCCAACCTCGTGTTGAAGCGCGGATTGTTTCTGGATTCAGGCATTTCCGGTTGGGTCAACGACGCTATTCTGCACATGGACATTACGCCGGTTAACGTGCTGGTTACGCTGCTGAATGAAAACCATGAACCCCTCCAAACCTATCAATGCGTCAATGCCTGGCCGCAAAAATGGTCCTTAGCCGATTTCAATGCAGAGGAAAGCCGCATTGTGGTAGAAACCATGGAGTTGGCTTATCAATATTTCACGATTTTATAAATCCTTGAATTATGCCAGTCGAAATCAACAAACTCACCGTCAGCGCCAGGGTGCAGGAACAACGCAAGGAATGGGAATGCCCGACGAACGTCCAACAGGACGAACAAGAGGCCTCCCGTGCCCGAAACAGGGCACAAACCCGTCAAGCCACCGAAGCCGCCACCGAAATCATCAAACGCCAAAATGAACGCTAAACCATGATACCCAACCTGACCGGAAACCTCTCTTCGCTGCTGAACATCGTGCCAACACCCGGCGCACTGACCATTCTGCCGATCAAAATGGTCGGCCCGATTCCAATGCCTGATGCGCCGCCTTATGTGGTGATGTTCAACCCGGAGCAGTTTTCAGAAAGCACAACCATCAATTATCGCTGCGAACCAGTAGCCGGTAGTCCCGGCACGACGGAACTTAAATTCGACTACGTGCGTCAGCCGGAAATTCGCTTTGAATTTCTCGTTGACGGCACTGGCGCGAGCGGCGACAAACGCGAAGTACTCGCCGAAATTGAATTATTCAAATTGTCCACCGGTTTTAACGGCGACAAGCACGAACCCAATGATCTGGTACTGATCTGGGGGACTTTTATTTTTCAGGGCCGCCTCAAAACAATGGACATTCAGTACACCCTTTTCAGGGCAAACGGAATTCCTTTACGGGCAAAAATCGGGGCTACATTTGCTTACAGCGTACCCAATATCATTGGCAAACTTACCAATCCGCTGTTCTCCCCCGACCTCACCCGAAAACACACCATCAGGGCCGGCGACCGCCTGGATAACATCAGCACGCGATACTTCGACGACACACGGCATCATGTCAACCTGGCATTAGCCAATAACCTGACCACCATCCGACGACTCGATGAAGGCGAAACACTAAACATTCCGCCTTTGGAAAAATAGGTAAAAGGAAGAGGGAGGAGGGTTAAAGGCCGAGGGAAAACGGTTTCAAACCCTTCAACTTTCAACAATTTTCAACCTTCAACTTTTCAACCCCTTCAACAACATTCAACCTTCAACAATCCTGAAAATGTTTGACCAGAGCATAAACCAGTTAATACCAGCCTTGCCGGACGATACCAGTTTAGTGACCTACACGGTCAAGGTGAATGGTATGCAACTGCCCGACACGGTGAGCGTTCAAACGGTGCAGATTCAAAAAGCGGTCAACCGCATCCCGCTGGCATTGCTGAGCGTGCTGGATGGAGATGTGGCACGTCAGGAATTCCGGGTCAGCGACACCAACCTGCTGACGCCGGGCAATCCGATTGAAATTTCAATCGGTTATCATCAGGATGAAACCCTCCTTTTTAAAGGTATCATCATTCGTCATGCCCTGAAAATTCGGGAAGACAGAACCTACCTGGACATTGAGTGCAAAGACGAGGCCGTCAAGTTGACCGTGGCGCGTCGGAACAAGTATTTTTTCGAGCAAAAAGATTCAGAGATCATCGAGGAAATATTGAACGGCGCCGGCCTGAGCCACGATGTGGCCGCCACACAAGTGAAACACCGTGAAATGGTGCAATTCAACGCCACCAACTGGGATTTTATCAACACCCGCGCTGAAGCCAATGGCTTGCTGGTGGTGGCAACAGATGGCATGGTACGCGTCATTTCACCTGATTTTGAACAAGATGCCAAATTGGGTTTGTCTTACGGTGCGAATATTTTCGAACTCGAAGCCGAAATGGACGCCCGCGATCAATACCCTGCCGCCAAAATACAAGCCTGGAATCCTGCCGACCAATCCCTGCGTGATGCCTCTGCACCTGCCAGCGGCGGCGCATTCGGTGGTTTAGGCGGCGGTTTACCTTCCGGCGTTTCCGCAATCGGCGGCGCACTGGGCATTGATTTGCCCGGCGATAGTCCGAATACCGATTTTACGACCGTGATGGGTTGGGAAAATTTTCCGGGTCAGCACACCGGCAGTCTGGCTTCCGAAGAACTGGATGCCTGGGCCAGTGCGCAATTCAACAAAAGTAAACTCGCCAAACTGCGCGGGTCGGTTCGCTTTCAAGGGGCGGCCAATATTCTCCCCGGCGATATGATCAACCTGCAAGGCGTTGGCCAGCGCCATGAAGGCAAAGTGTTTGTTACGTCCGTATTACACAATGTGTCGGAAGGCGCCTGGTATTGCACGGCCCAATTCGGACTGAGCGCCACCTGGTTTGCCCGCGACTACAACGACGTGACCGATTTGCCTGCCGCCGGGTTACTACCGGCCATTCACGGGCTTCAGATCGGCGTCGTCACAGCGCTCGAAAATGACCCCGAAGGCGAAGACCGCATCCAGGTGCGATTGCCGATGGTTAGTCCGCAGGGCGAGGGCGTCTGGTCGCGCATTGCCTGTCAGGATGCCGGTAAAAACCGAGGCGCATTCTGGCGTCCGGAGCTCGGCGACGAAGTAGTTGTCGGTTTTTTGAATGACGACCCGCGTGAAGCCATCGTCGTGGGCAGCCTGAACAGCAGCGCCAAACCGGCTCCATTACCCGCCAAAGACGATAATCATGAAAAAGGATGGGTCACGCGCTCGGAAATGCGCATGATTTTCAATGACGAGAAAAAAAGCCTGACCATCGAAACGCCTGGCGGCAAAAAATTCATCATTGACGAGGATGCCGATAAGATTCAACTGGAAGACGAACACAACAACCGCATCACCATGAGCAGCAGTGGCATTGTCATTGAATCAGCCAGCGACCTGACCCTGAAAGCAGCACAAAACCTGAACATTGAAGCGCCCAATATTTCCAACAAAGCACAGGCGTCTTTCAAAGCCGAAGCGCAGGGCCAGGCCCAAATCTCGGCCTCCGGCGATATGGTGGTCAAAGGCGCTTTCGTGAGAATCAATTAAACGCGGATTGTGCGGATAATTACGGATTTGCGCGGATTCTAAAACTTAGTGTCTCTTCGTGTTCCTTCGTGCCTTAGTGGTGAAAAGAACACGGATTAGGCGGATTTTTTAACGCGGATTAGGCGGATGTTTACGGATTTACGCGGATTCTAAAACTTAGTGTCTCTTCGTGTTCCTTCGTGCCTTAGTGGTAAAAAAGAACGCGGATTAGGCGGATTTTTTAACGCGGATTAGGCGGATTTTTACGGATTTGCGCGGATTATGAACTTAGTGTCTCTTCGTGTTCCTTCGTGCCTTAGTGGTGAAAAGAACACGGATTAGGCGGATTAAAAAAAACTAACCACTCACCTCTAATCACTAACCACTAAAAAAATGCCTTTCGCAGCCAGAGTAGGAGATATGCACATCTGTCCGATGCTGAATCCGGGTTCACCTGGTCCACCGCACGTAGGAGGGCCGGTTATGCCGCCGGGTGCAGTAACGGTTATGATCGAAGGCAAACCCGCCGCGACACTGGGCAATATGTGCACTTGCAGCGGCCCGCCGGATACGATTATTCAGGGCTCTCCAACCGTATTCATCGGTGGCCAACCCGCAGCCCGTATGGGTGACATGACAGCGCACGGCGGACAAATTGTAGTAGGCGCGCCAACCGTTTTAATTGGTTAAAAATCTGATTTTCACCGACTTATATTTTTCAAATTTCAAATTTCAAATTTCAAATTTCAAATTTCAAATCGTACATTTTTTTTATTTGAAATCTGTCATTTGAAATTTGAAAAGTGTAGACCTAAAAAACCATAAACAATGCAACGATCTTTTCTCGGTACCGGATGGGGCTTCCCCGTAACTTTTCAAAAGCAGCCAGATACAGGCGTACGCATGGTGTCAGAAGTGGAAGACATCAGCGAAAGCCTGGTACTGCTGCTTAGCACGCGCCCCGGCGAACGGGTCATGCGCCCCGACTACGGCTGTAACCTCGAAGATATGCTCTTTGAATCGGTCAATGAAAGCCTGCTCACCTATATCAAAGACCTGATTACCAAATCCATCCTTTATTACGAACCCCGGATTCAGGTGAAAAAAATTGACATCCTGACCGACCGGATTGCCGAGGGCATGGTGAAGGTCGAAGTGGATTTCTTCGTGCGCAGCTCGAATACGCGATTCAACTTCGTGTATGATTATTACCAGCGCGAAGCGACACTAAGACAAGTATGACAAGTGGTTTTGAACGACCATCCCCCCAAAAAAATCCATCCTGTAAATCCCAAAATCCAGAAAATCCTGATCCAAAAATAAGGAGACATGCCAACCCGAATCAATATGAAACACCCCTTCCAACACGTTGGAACCAGTCAGGCGGCCCGCCTGGTGAAAGCGCTTTCTTCAGGCTATTTCCGACTGGATGAACGGTCCATGCAAGACCTCATCAGTGCGGCGCACGCTTATGCACGGATGTTGCGCTATCATGACAGCCATGTCGTTACCGACCCGCAACAAGCCCTGTCTGACAACTGGGCCGGATTCTGGGAAGTAGAGAACCTGACCTATATGGCTATTTTGGCGGCCCTGGATACCGACCAGATTCGCCGCGATTATGAAAGCATAGACGCTGCTTTCGGCGAAGCCCTGGATGCTGCCTCTGGCAAAAAGGGCAAAAAAAGCGCCGGTTTTGAAGGGCAGTATTTCCGTCAGTTGCTGTTGTTCACGCAAAAGACGGCCCTGCAAATCGAGCAGCACTACCTCACCCTCCGCGATGATATTGCCCTGAAAAGCGAATTGCTGCGCCTGATCCGCCGCGACAATGCTTTTGAATACGACCCGGATGATGTGGAGGGCGCTATGCACCAGCTCGTCGGCTGGCACAAAGCCTGGGATGACGAACTGGACGCCAGCCTCTACCAGCCCTTCCGCTTGACAGACGGCCGCTGGGGCATCCGAAACCTCGACGAATACCACTGTATTTTGCCGGATAGCACACTGATTGATCGTGATCAAATCAGGGGACTTTTCCTTCGGTTTTTCAATATTCTGGTGGTCATCAAGGCGCGCGCCCAACAACTGTTCGACGCCGAAATGGGCCGCCTCGAAAAACCGGAAGACCAAGACCCGCGCCCCCTCGCGCCGCATATCGCGCTGTTTATCACTTTTCTGAACCTGTTCCGCCATGCGCAAGACAGCCTGAACGATATTCCACAGCGCCACCTGGATTTTTATTACGATCAGGTGCTGGGGCTTGAGCGCCGCCCGGCCACGCCCGACCACGCGTACCTGATTTTTACGCTGGCCAAGGAGTTCAATCAGGAACTCATCGAAAAAGGCACGCCATTGCTGGCTGGCAAAGACGACAATGGCCAGCCGATTATTTTCAAAACACTGGAACAATGGAAAGTGACGAAGGCTGAAGTGGCGGAGGTGAAAAATACTCGATTTGACCTGGAAAAAGGTACATACAAAGCCGCCCCATTCGCTAATTCCGGAGACGGCAAAGGCGGTGCTTTTTCAACAGGTTCTGTTCCTGCGTGGCGAGCATTTGGAGATGATGAACGCATGCCGGATGGTGAACTTGGATTCGCTATTTCCAGTCCGCAATTACTTCTGAAAGAAGGCAAACGCGTTATCGAACTCAGTGTGAATACCAATGCCGACGCTGAGACACTTGCTCTTTTCACCCAGCCAGACGTTTTTTCCATTCGTATTTCCAATGCGGAAACAGTTTGGTCAGATCCGTTGCCGTCTATTCAGGAGTCTAATCCCGATGACTGGAAGGTTAGAAACAACACCAGTCCAAGCCTTGAAAATGTAAAAAAAAATACGTTTCCAAACGGATTTAAAGTAGTCAATGTCAATACTTTTCTAACATTCAGGATATTTCTGGCTGCTGATTTTCCTGCCGTCGAACGACCGGAACACCCCAATTTTAAATTTCATAACCCGGTTGTCAGCATAGCCCTAAACCTGGAACATCCCGAGGTTATCGAACATTTCAAAGCGCTAAAAGGAGTCGTTTTGGAAGAGACCAACATTCAAATTATCATTTTTAACCTGTTGATTCCGCCCTTTACAATACAGACTTGGGTGAGTGGTATCAAAAAGAACATCACCCTTCAAAATGATTTCGGAACGTTTGACGGTACCGAGCGATTTTATCCGTTTGGCCCTGTGCCCGAACGAGATGCCAAGTTTTATCTCGGCAGTGAAGAAGTGTTTCAAAAAACCCTCAATGAAATCCAGATTGATTTTGAATGGGTGGACAAACCAGTTGACGACAACCGTAAGGAAATACCGGTAACTACCTATTACGCAGGATATAATGATCCAGAAAATCGGCTTTCAGGACAGGTAGAAACCAGGCTATTAAATGGCGGTGATTTCTTAATTCCGACGCAACAACCACCTGTCGAAAATGAA
>JADZBJ010000218.1 GCA_020852155.1 Saprospiraceae bacterium
CAGATCGCTGGATGGAAGTCTGCGATTTTTATCAACATATTGGCATTTACGGATTTCGGCGTGACACATTGATGCAACTTTCATCCCTGGCGCCGGCGCCACTCGAAGTGGCCGAATCACTCGAACAACTTCGCTGGCTGTCCAACGGGCACCGTATCGTAGTGGGCATTACCACCCTGGAAACCATCGGTATTGACACCCCCGAAGACCTGAATTCAGTGCGGGTGTGAGTGTGGGTGAATCTACTGTAACCAGATAAAACCACCTCAAACGGCGCGCACGCGCCATTCCAACAACATCAAACGCTCGCGAAGCGAGCACACTCCAACAACATCAAACGGCGCGCAAGCGCCATTCCAACAACTTCAAACGGCGCGTAAGCGCCATTCCAACAACATCAAACGGCGCGCAAGCGCCATTCTAACAACATCAAACGCTCGCGCAAGCGAGCACTCCAACAACATCAAACGGCGCGTAAGCGCCATTCCAACAACATCAAACGCTCGCGCAAGCGAGCATTCTAACAACATCATCATACCATGACCCGACTATTTCTTCCGCTGGTTTGCTTTTGCTTCATTGCATTTCATTGCACGGCACAGCCAGTATTAACCAAAACTGTTGTCCGGTTAGACAATAAGCATGTGGCGATTATTCTGGATAGCGTGAGCGCGGCACAAGCCATTGTGCAAGACGTCCACAACGGCTTTTTTGATAAAGTCAATGTATGTGAAATGTCCATACAAATGAAACGCACGTTGAACGGCGAAACGCGCGAGCAGCTCCTACCCTATTATATGGGATTTTTACAGACCGATGTGCGCCATTTTGACCAAAAAGAAAACAAATTCACCGCAGAAGTCATTCAGCGCGCCTTCAAAACCTGCGCAGAGGTCAACCCTGACATTTTCCCGGATACCTTATTACTCATAAAAACCGCAGGCAAACACTACGGCGACGGCGTTTGGTACACCCGCGAAAACAGCATCATTATCCCGGCTAACGAACTGGATAGCCGCAAAACCAACCCGTTCACAACGACCATGTTGCACGAAATTTTTCACGTGTATTCACGGTTAAATGCCGCCAAACAGGCACAACTCTATCAGTTGATCGGCTTTAACAGCATTGGCTATAAAAATTTATTGTTGCCGTCTTCGCTGGCCGAACGAGTATTACACAATCCCGACGGCGTGGATTTTGCTCAAAAAATTGACCTGAAACAGGCAGATGGTAACGTTATTTCAGCCGTGCCGATCATTGTATCCAATCAGGCGAATTACCAAAAAGGCCGGGACGAATTTTTCGGCTACCTCGAATTCAATATCTATGAAATCAGGCCTGACGGCGCTGGAAAATGGGCGGTCGTTACTGCCGAAAATGGCTGGAGCAGCACGCTCAACCTGGATAGTCAACCAGATTTTTTCAAGCAAATCAAAGACAATACGGGCTATATCATCCACCCGGATGAAGTATTGGCCGACAATTTCGCCTTCATCATGAATACTAAAAAGTCGCCTATGCTGACAGCAAAATTCTCTCCCGAAGGGAAAAAATTATTAAAAGATGTAGAGGCGCTGTTGAAATAACGGAGTGTGTACACGCCTTAAATCGCCATTTCAACAGCCGTGGGCAGAATACTGCGCAGTTTCTCGATGACGAAATCTACTTCCTCTCTGGTATTGTAATGCGAAAAGGAAAAGCGGATGCTTTTGCGGTCAGGGTATGCCCTGATGGCATCCAACACGTGACTGCCCTTTTCCGAACCGCTTGAGCAAGCCGAACCGCCGGAACAACTGATACCTGCAATGTCGAGACTCAACAACAACAGTTCGTTTTTCGGGCTGGGCGGAAAAGACACCGACAGAACGGTATTCAGTGAACGACCATCCAGATCGCCATTGAACTGAATATCTTCAAACTCCTGCAGGAGTCTGTTTTTCATGTAGTTGCGCACATCCAGGATATGTTCGGTGCGGGTTTCCATTTCAGCGCAAGCCAATTCGAGCGCCTTGGCTAACCCGACGATGCCATAGACATTTTCCGTGCCGCCGCGCATGTTGCGTTCCTGTGCCCCGCCGTCAATCATGGGCTTGATCGGCGTAGCAGAATTGATATAGATGAATCCGACGCCTTTGGGGCCATGAAACTTGTGCGCTGCGCCTGACATGAAATTCACCGGCGTTTTTTGAACATCAATCGGGAAGTGCCCGACTGACTGAACGGTATCCGTATGAAAAATAGCGCCATACTGACGACAAAGCGCTGATACACGCTCCAAATCCAGCATGGTACCAATTTCATTGTTGGCGTGCATGAGCGAAACCAGCGTTTTCACATCGGGTTTGGCAACCAGTTCACGTTCTAATTGTTCGTAGTCAATACGACCCAGATCATCTACATTGAGCCAGACAACCTCTACACCATTGTTGCGCTGAACCGCTTCAATGGCATGTGTGCCGCAGTGGTGCTCCGTAGGGCTGCTGATAATACGACGTACACCAAGGTCACGTACAGCGCATTTGATAGCCATATTGTTACTCTCCGTGCCTCCTGAGGTAAAGAAGATTTCTCCCGTGCTGGCGCCGATGCTTTTGGCCACTGTTTTTCGGGCCTGTTCGATGGCAGCTCGGACGCTGCGGCCTTCGGCGTGAATACTGGATGGATTGCCGTATTCGCCACGCAAAACGGGCAGCATGGCATTAATAACTTCTTCAGAAATTGGCGTGGTGGCAGCGTTGTCGAAATATACCCTTTGCATAATAGGTGGACTTGGTTAGCGGCTGCAAAAGTCAGAAATAAGCCGGTTTTTTCACACAATAAAATAGCCCCGTAACGGATTTTGTCCGCACGGGGCTATTTTAGTGAATATTCATGCATTCACTCATCACGCATTCACCTGTTACTGCTGAATGTCATTGAGGTTGCGAAGGGCAACTTGTTTTACCGGCGTATTGTTGCTGACAAACTCAGTGACGATCAGGGTCAGTGTGACCGGGCCGGCCGGTGTGGTTGAGCCTGAAAAAGTGGCGCTACCGGAAGTGAACATGGTGATGTTTGCCGTTCCGTCATTAACCGTTTTGTTGCCTGACAATGTTCCGGCTGGAGTAACGGTTGCATTTGAAATGCGCACCAATGAACTTTCCCATGCATCGTGATTGGCCAATACTTCAGCAACAGTGGCAGTACGCGGCGTTACGCTTTTGCCAGTGCTGATAACTTTAGCGTTCAGGTTAGGCGTGTTGTTGAGTTGCGTCATGTTTGAAAACTGGCTCAATTCAACATCGGAAATAATGATTTCCACTTCATCGCCCAGATTCAATGTGTGCGCTGAGGTAAAGCGAACCTGAATACCAGCCGTTGCATCCTGAATAAACAGGTTGCGGTTGTTCAGGTTATTGGCCACGCGGTCGGAGATAACAATACCCTTGATTTTGCTGTCAGAAGGCGCTGAAGTAGCCGTGCCAGTGAACTTCGCGCGCAAATCAGCGATGGTAATCAGTTGCTCCTGACCAGTGCTGGCGCCGCAGCGTGAACCCGTCATATCTACATCAGTCAAATCGCGGATATACAGTTGGTAGTCGCCATTGAATGCGCCAAGTACGCCCGTGATTTTACCTTTACCTGCCGGTGTTTTTTGCGCAGCAAAAGTGGCATAACCGCTGGTGCGGACAATCACTTCTGCACCGGCGCAGTTTTGCAGGTAACGGTTAATGCTGCCTTTCGTAATCACGTCAGCCCAGGGCTGGTCGGCGTCAATATCATCAAATTCAACATTTTCAAAACGCACCAGG
>JADZBJ010000219.1 GCA_020852155.1 Saprospiraceae bacterium
CGGTGCTGTCCGGCAAGGCTTATGAAAACGTCGCCAAGTCAAAATTGGCAGAACTGATCGTCTGCGACACCATTCCGTTAAAGACGCAAAATGATGCCGGCGGCAAAATCAAGGTGCTTTCTACGGCCGACTTTTTTTCAAAGGCCATTCGGAATACGGTGGAGCACAAATCCATTGCGGCACTGTTTCATAATTGATACAAGCAGCCGCAACGACAAAGAAAAAGCGCAATAACCTGATCATCAAGTTATTGCGCTTTTAAAACTTTGTTGGGTCACAAGGACTCGAACCCTGAATAACAGAACCAAAATCTGCTGTGTTACCATTACACCATGACCCAGAACCTTTGCTTTCCTCGAAAAGCGGGGCAAAGATAACATGACGTGATTAAATCCTGCAAGCCATTCGGGAATTTTTTTTTTCATCGCGTTGATACGATACCGATAATCATATGCGCACACTCGTTTTTGCCACCAACAACGCCCACAAAGCCCGTGAAATCGAACAAATCCTCGGACCCGGTTTCGAGGTGCGTACCCTTCGCGACATAGGCTGCACCGAAGACATCGAAGAAACCGAAGACACCCTCGAAGGCAACGCCCTGCTCAAGGCAAGGTTTGTCCGCGAACGCTATGGCTACGACTGCTTTTCAGAAGACACCGGATTGTTTGTGGATGCCCTGAACGGCGACCCCGGCGTACACACCGCGCGATATGCAGGCGCCGACCGCAGCGCCGACGCCAACATTGACCTTTTATTGAAAAATCTCAGCGACAAAACAGATCGCACGGCGCGTTTCAGGACGATCATTGCGCTGGTGGAACAAGATCGCGTGTTATTGCTGGAAGGCGTTTGCGAAGGGCGCATTGCAGAGCAGCGTCAGGGTTCTGGCGGTTTCGGTTATGATCCCGTTTTTATTCCTGAAGGTTACGACCAGAGTTTTGCAGAATTGGGCGATGCCGTTAAAAATCGCATCAGCCACCGCGCCAGGGCAACGATGAAGTTGATGGAAACTTTGGGAATTACACTGGCCGGGCAACCGGATTAAACCTTTGTTCACCTATACTGCGAACAGGAGTGGCATCGTTTTTGGGCATCCAATAGATACCTTTGCGCGCTTTTTATACCCTGATTTAAGTGATTTTTAAGATTTTCATGATTGATTTCCCTGATTTTCAAGGATTTACAGACGAAAGTCGTTCAAAACCACTTTGGGTTGACTATAATTTCCAATATCGATTTAATTTAAGCACAGCATCCTTGCTGCAACATTCTGTGATGAAACATATCGGCTCCAGGCTTTTAACCCTTGCATTTTTATTCCTCCTCACCACCGCAAATGCCCAGATGAAAGGCTGGGAATTGGGCGGATGGCTGGGCGTTTCCAACTATTTTGGCGACCTGAATACCAACTTCCGAGTCAATCGTGTACACCTGGCTGGTGGCGCTGGCGCACGGTACAACTTTAACGACCGCCTGGCTTTACGCGCCGGTATTAATTATGGCAAAATCAGTGGCTATGATTCCGACTCGCGCAATATTTACGAACTGCGCCGCAACCTGTCTTTTCACAGCATTGTTGCCGACGTGACCACGCAGTTTGAATTCAATTTCCTGCCTTATGTACACGGGCATCGCGATTATTTTTTCACCCCTTACGTATTTGCGGGTCCGGCCTTTTTCTTTTTCAATCCAAAAACTGAACTGAACGGCCAAACGTACAACCTGCGCGAATATGGCACTGAAGGCCAGTTTCGCGGAGAAGAATACCGCACTTCGCAGGGCGCCATCAATTATGGCATGGGCATCAAGCTAGACCTGAGTTACCGTTGGAGCCTCAATGCCGAAATCAATGCGCGACGCATCTTCACAGATTACCTCGACGATGTGAGCGGCGTTTATGCCGACCCTCGCGACATCCGTGCTCAACGCGGTCAAATAGCGGTTGATCTGGCTGACCGCTCCATGTAGCCTCAAATCGGCCAGGAAGGTCATCAGCGTGGCAATGGCAAAAAAAATGACGCTTACGTTATGTTGGGCGTCGGCCTGCAATACTATTTCGGCTATATCCGCTGCCCCGAGTTTTTGAGGTAAGACGTTTTTTTTGATTATGTTTGCCCCATGAATCATTCCCTTGAACAAAAGAAGGAAGCTTTTGGGCGTTTGTTGGTCATCATGGACGAACTGCGCGAACAGTGCCCGTGGGATAAAAAACAAACCTTTGAAAGCCTGCGGAACCTGACCATAGAAGAGACCTACGAACTGGCCGACGCTATTTTACAAGGCAACCGAAAAGATATTCAGGAGGAAATTGGCGACATCATGTTACATATGGTGTTCTACGCACGTCTGGCCTCGGAAGAAGGCGCTTTTGATGTAGCCGACGCGCTCCACGCTATTTGTGATAAATTGATCTCGCGTCATCCGCACATTTACGGCGACGTAAAAGTGGACAACGAGGAAGACGTCAAGAAAAACTGGGAGCAGTTGAAATTGCGTGAAGGGAAAAAATCATTGCTGGCGGGTGTGCCCAACAGTTTACCTGCATTGGTGAAAGCCTATCGAATGCAGGAAAAAACGGCGCAGGTTGGTTTTGAATGGGAAACCACCGAACAAGTCTGGGACAAAGTGCAGGAAGAAATCGGCGAATTGCATCACAACTTGCGTACAGGGGCATCCAGAGAAGCTATTGAGGACGAGTTTGGAGACATTCTTTTTTCCTTGGTGAATTATGCCCGCTTTATCGGCGTTGACCCGGAAACCGCACTGGAACGCACCAACCGAAAATTCAAAAGCAGGTTTGAATACCTCGAAAACAAGGCCCCCAAGCCTTTGAAAGACATGAGTCTTGCTGACATGGACCTCCTCTGGGAAGAGGCGAAAAGCCAATAACATTCCGTTTTTATGCAGTATGAAGCCAATCATCGCACCGCTTGACCGTTCGCTGCTCGAAGCAGAATTGACGCCAGAAAGATTCGTCCGCATCACTAACTTCGGCAACAATCACATCTATATCCTCAATCACCACAATTCGCCCAACGTCATGTTGGAGATCGGTCGCCTGCGCGAAGAAAGCTTCCGCATGGCAGGCGGCGGCACTGGCGATGAAGTAGATATTGACGAAAGCGATACCAGCATCGTCCCTTACGAGCAATTGATCGTATGGAATCCGGAAGACAAGGAAATTGTCGGCGGCTACCGTTATATCCATTGTCGCGATGCGATAATGCCCACTGGAGAACTCAACCTCAGCACGGCGCACCTGTTTAATTACAGCGAAAAATTCATCAAAGATTACGCGCCTTACACCATCGAACTGGGCCGTTCATGGGTACAACCAGCCTATCAACCCTCTTCCACCAACCGAAAAGGGCTTTTCTCCCTAGATAATCTCTGGGACGGCCTCGGGGCTTTGATCGGAATGTTCCCCGACGTCAAATACTTTTTCGGGAAAGTAACGATGTACCCGACCTACAACGTCGAGGCGCGCGACTGGCTTATGGCCTTCATGAAACATTATTTCCCGGATCCTGATCGCCTGGTTTGGCCCATCAATCCGCTTAAATACCAGCACGACCTGGACGAAATGGCACAACATTTCAAAGGACTTTCCTATAAAGAAGGTTACCGCATCCTGAATCAACATGTCAGGCAATTAGGCGAAAACATTCCGCCATTGATCAATTCCTACCTGAACCTCAGCCCTACCATGCGCACTTTCGGAACAGCCGTCAATGACCTGTTTGGTGACGTCGAGGAAACCGGAATCATCATCACGATCAACGATATCTACGATTCCAAGAAAGACAGGCATGTGGATTGATTGATTTGATTAAATCCGATTAAGTCCGATTGATTTGATTTCTACTACTCAGGTGCTAAGAAACACCATACTCTACGCAGGCAATCGAATCAATCGGACTTAATCGGATCAATCGGATTTAATCGAATCAATCGAACCAACCGA
>JADZBJ010000220.1 GCA_020852155.1 Saprospiraceae bacterium
TCACCACCTGAACCTGAAGCCATTGCCCGCTCCGGCACAATTGTGCTTTTCAACACACCATGCCGACACGGACGACACTGCGCATATTCGGCAAATTGACCAAATGATCGGGCCAGGTGAAGGGCTTGTGTGGAAGTTTTGATGAGTGGTAAGTTTTGAGCGGTAAGTGATTAGCGGTAAGAGGTAAGTTTCCCAATCAACAGATAATTAAAAACTTACCTCTTACCACTAATCACTTACCGCTCAAAACTTACCACTTACCGCTAATCACTAATCACCTAATAAGTGCCAGTTTGCGCGTCACGCGCTCTTTTTCGCTCTGGATGTGTACGTGATAAATACCGTCGTTGCCCAGTTGATCGCGATAAATGATTTCTGACTGAATGCCCGAAGTACGTTGTTGGGTCTGCTGCCAGACGACGCGCCCTTGAGCATCCGTCACCGAGATCGTTATGGAACCTGCCGAGGGCAGTGAAAACAGCACCTCCGTCTGGTCGGTGAAAGGATTGGGCTGACAAGACAACAACGAAAGTGCTATGCCGGGGTTGTCATACTTCAGCACAGGACGCATCGCCGTCCCCGAAAGGTCTTCATACACCGCTGCCGGTGTAATACGACTGCTAAACCGAAGTTTTTCGGCCAGTTGTCCGTCCGTCCGGGCGCGATAATTCAATTTGAATGCCGGACTACCGCCAGTTTCAATCGCCACGGTAATGCAGTTTTTCTCCTTGAACTGGGCGATTTGGTCGGCTTCAACGTCCTGAACAGGTTCAATACCCAGAATTTCCAGGTCGTCTGTTTCCAGGGTAAATTGCGTCGCCTCCAAATGATTTCCAGCGCGAATGATGGCTTCTCCGGTTTGACCTGCCGTCAGCATTTCATTGCGCGTTTCAAAGAAAAATGGTTGGGCATCGCCGCGTGTTTCGGCAGCAGCCTGTGCGTTCGGCATCGCAGAATTATTGACGTCGCCAACTTTTATGCCGACAAAGTCGTAATCCATGGACGTTTGAAATGGAGAAGGCAGAAGAATTTCTTCCGGAAAGCCTGGCGCCTGGAATGGATTGTTTGGGTTCGGAAATACAAACGACTTTGGCACAAACCGCCACGACGGTACTTGCGGCAACTCCGAATAAATGCCCAGCAACAGTTTTCTGAACTCGACGATATCAAATGTCGTGATATTGCCGCTTTTGTTGGCATCGGCAGCGATCATCTTGTAAGGCGAGGTCAAAGGCTCAATATTCAGGATATGCTTGGAAATCAGCACCAGGTCGAAAGTACTGAGGCCATTGAGCGGGAATTGGTCGTATTCTGCTTTCAGTTTTGGATTTTGCCCACCAAATATGGTAAGCGGCATTTGGTAGAGTCCTAATCCATTTGTCAATACCATTGAAGAATTCGTTGGAAGCGATGGGTTAGGATCTATTGAATACGTCACGGATACGTTTGAAATGCCTTCATTCATCTCCGTTTTCACAAAACCGGAAAGTGGTTCAGGAGGCTCAGTACAATGGAAAAGATTGTCCTGAACAATCACAAACGTCTGACACGAATCAGCATTACCAGCCAGGTCAATTGTCCAGAGTTCTACTTGTTGCATGCCAAACTCATCGCAAGTATATGAGATGGATGTTTGCGGGTTCCCATTCCCATCCATCGGAAATCCACTTCCTGTTCCCTGTTTTCGAATGCCAAGTGGAAGGGGGTTAGGCGAACAGTTATCCTCCGTATATTGTAAAAAGTCACTGGCCCATAATGTGATCATTAGCGACGGCAGGACATTTACGGTCAACCCCGGCAAGCAGTGAATGATGGGTGGCAGGCCATCCCGTACGGTGAAATTATAACTACAAACCACATCATTTCCACAGCCGTCGGTGACATACCAGCGAATTTGATGATTGCCGTATGGCAACTTCGGGATTTCGGTTGGTTTTGCGCCAGGCGTCAGGGACTGTGCTGACGACCACCAGCGTACAGAGGCCGTTACATTGTTACCGACCACATCCTGACGCAGGGCAAAACCCCATTTCTGATTGGGTTGTACCATGCGTTCATCAAATGCGCGCACAGCGCCATCGGTCAGGTCGGCATCGCCATCGTTGTTGCCAAAATATACCTGATTAAAACCGGGCAACTGGTCAGAAGATACAATGGTTTCCTGAGTGCCATCTCTATCCAGGTCGAGATATAACCGATAGGAAATATCAACATTATTACCAGTACACAGGTCGGTTGTTGTTATGTTAAGATCAGCCGCGCCTTCACACAAATTATGACTTGACGTCTGCGCATCCCACCAATATGCTTCATTCCATAGGTCCACATCATTCGTGGTTGAATCCTGGAAAGTAACTGGCCCTGTCGGGCAATTGGTAACTATCGGATCCTGCGTATCAATAATTCGAATTCGTTGTGTGTATTGATAGCCGTTTGCATTTTTTTGCCAAAAGGTGCTATAATTGGTTGCTGCGGGGTCTGTGGGAACGATTTTAACCACCGTCGAAGCCCATGGTCCTGCCGCTGTTGGCGCAGAAACAATCGGGCCTGGCAGGTTATCTGGCGAATTGACTAAATTAGACGGATTAGGGTTGGGCACCAACACTACCGCCTGCATGGGGTCATACTGACACAGGTTTTTGATCAACCAGGTGCGATCAATACGCGTGCAGGAATTTGGATCCATTGGAAAATACAGGTCTTGATAAGACACATCCATGTTTTCACAATCCATTCCAAAAAACGTCGGCACACCATAATTCGGCGTAGCACTGCACGAGGTAACAATCTGGTCGTCCGGGAATCTAATGTAGTAATCCTGATCGTGATTGACCGTAATTGTCTGCACACAGGAAGCAGTATTGCCCGCACCATCCGTAACCCTGAAAACACGGCGTACGATGCCACTGGAACACGCTGTATCAAATTGGGTATAATCAGGTATAACAGCCACTGAAACCGTGTTGCAGGATTGCGAAACCAGTTGGCCGTAACCACTTAGCATAGGATCGAAAATACTGCAACCCACGATGACATCCGGCGGCGGTGTACAACCCA
The DNA here is from genome assembly GCA_020852155.1 of Saprospiraceae bacterium. Taxonomy (GTDB): domain Bacteria; phylum Bacteroidota; class Bacteroidia; order Chitinophagales; family Saprospiraceae; genus M3007. Next base: position 3,058 of record JADZBJ010000220.1, read on the forward strand.
ATATCAACGAGTCATTCACAGCTACGCGCGTCAGGCAGTCCGTATAATGCCCCAGACCAAAATCATCAGGCACACTGCCTGCCGGTGTTGGAATATTATAAACCCGCAAGCGGGCGATAATCGTATCGCCTGCGTTCTGGCAGCAGACCATTAAACTGTCGTTCAGTACGTTATTCGGCGAGCATAAAGACGGATTCAGCCAGCGCGCTTTGAAATAAACCGTCAGACAAGTATCTGCCGAGCCGTCGTTCAGTTCCAATGCCGGAAGCATATACGACGGATTCAGGGCTAATGAAACATTGATAATGGAATCGCATTTTGCCACAGGCGGGATAGAATCTGTCACGGTCACGTCAAAGCTGCACTCAGACGTTTGGCCGCAGGCATCGGTAGCGATGTACAAAACCGTCGTTGTACCCAACGGAAAATCCGGCGCAACGCCCATTACACCCAATGTATCGTGCGGATTCAAAGGATCATTTTGAGGAAAATCCGATAACGTACCCGTCAGCACCCGCGTCACATCGTTGGACGTCCAGAATGCCTGAAAACCGGCCACATCGGTGCAGCCATCGGTCAGAACAGCCGAGGGCAAATCAATATCCGCAGCGCAACCCGTCGCATCAACGGTGTACACCTGCGCAGCAGGGCAGGTGATACCCGGCGCAAGCGTGTCTTGTACATTAATGACCTGCACGTGCAGGCGTTCTTCCTGCGTGCAAAAATCCACCAAACGCCATTGCCTTAATATTTGAGGCAAACCGCCACACAATGGCGGCCCATAAGTATTTTCAAAATTAACGGCTACGTCGCAAATACTTTGTGTCACGGGGAAAACGCGGCCAAAAGCCTCAAAATAAGGATAGCCTGTCGCAGCAGGCGTAGCGGCGGCAGTGCAAAGCAATACCGAATCTGCCGGAAAATTAGCCTCGCTCAAGGCCACCGACTGAAAATAAATATGCTGTACACAGGAACTCGTATTCCCGGCCATGTCGCTGGCTTGCCACACACGGGTAATCACTTTCGTAACCCCCGAATCGCAGTCAATCAGCCGAAGGTTATCCACATAAACGGGCGTATTGATCGCGCCACAACCGTCACTGACACCGGGTACGCCGGCAGCAATACCCAGACTGTCGCGCAAATACGCGGGCAAATCATTGTCAATGAGGCAAGGAATGGTAATATCCTGGCAGTTAAAAACGGGTGGGAAGGAATCCTTCACCGTCAGGTTGAGCCAGCACTTGTTGCCCGTCGAAATATCCGACACCCTGGCCTGAACGGTTTTGTTCAAATCAGCCACCGTCAACGTTCCCGAAGTCCAGGGGCCGTTTCCGAAAGGAGAATCTCTGTCCACCTGAACGATCAGGTTGTCCTGACAAATCTCA
>JADZBJ010000221.1 GCA_020852155.1 Saprospiraceae bacterium
AAGCAGCAAATTCTGGACTTGTACTGCATCAGTCCGAGTTTGATTCCGCAGCCAAAAGACTGGGCGCCGCACCATCAGATCACGGGTTTTATCAACATCCCGCAGGAAAAAAGAGCGCAGCACGCACTCGACCAAACTCCGGTGGAACTGACCAACTGGTTGCAAAACGGCACAAAGCCGATTTACATGGGTTTTGGGAGCAATGGCGTCGGAAATCCTGAAAAAGTAGCGCAAATTGTGAGTAAAATACTGGAGCAGACCAATGAACGCATACTGTTTTGCACAGGATGGTCATTGTTCGAAAACCTGCCGAAACACCCGAATCTGTATGTGACAAAATACATCAATCATGAAAGTATTTTACCTCAATGCAAAACAGGTATTTTTCACGGCGGAGCAGGCACTTTGGCGACGATGCTTCGGTGCAACCTGCCGGTGATCATCGTGTCCTTCTACACCGATCAACCGACCTGGGGTAAAATTGTCGAACGCAGAAGACTCGGCCGCCATATTCCATTTAAAAAACTGACAACTGCAAAACTCCTGTCCGCGCTGAATGACTGCCAATCCAGCGAAATCAGGCAAAATATAGAAAACGCCGGTCAGGTTATTCGCGCCGAAAACGGACTTAAAAATGCTGTTTCAGCCATAGAACATTACTTTTCGACTTCGATGATATGACCATTAGACAACACCTGCTATTACTGACCCTGCTTTCCTGCTCGACGTTGTTTGCGCAGCAGCGTTTATCCCTGACGCGCGAGCAGATGTTCGCCGATTTTGACACCCTGGTTTACACCATCAAACGTGTTTCGCCGCATTTACCAATCAAAAAAGACCTCTGGCGCTATGATGCCATCCGGGAAATGAAAAAAGTCAGGAAAAACATAGACACGGTATCGTCTGATCTGTCTTATTTTATTGTCCTTCAAACGGCGCTAAGTCTGGCGCAGGATATGCACACCAGCCTGCACAATCAGGAAAGCGAATGGGCGCAAACGCAATATAGCGCTTATCGGAAAATCCGAAACGGATTCAAATTGTCCATTGGCAATAAGTACATCAACGGGCAATACACCATCATTGATCCGTTTGTGGTGCAGAGCGACACGATCGAAATCGGCGCTGTCGTGACGCACATAAACGGTGAAAAAGTGGATAAATACCTGAAAAAGCACCTGGGTTCGACTTACGGAATCACCTACGATCTGGCCCGTCGAAAGTTCTATTACCCCGGTTTTTTCAGAAATTCAGAAACGATTTTTAAGGAAAAGATCAATTTCACATTCCAACATACCGATGGCAGATCGGCCACTCATGAAATGCCCACTCATGAGTTTACCAAATACCTGCCTTCTTCGCGGTACAAGGATACGACGCGGGTAGAATTGTGGCCGGAAGAACGCCTGTTATACATCCGATTGACGGATATGGAGCCGGATTACACGGCTTTTATCCTGACCCAACTCAGCGCGTTGAAAAGTCAAATGGAAGGCGTAAACAAAATTATCATCGATATAAGGGATAATCCGGGCGGCCAGGACAATGCCTGGACGGATTTGCTTGCGGCCTTGATTGACCGGCCGCTTTCGTGGCCATTGGTAATTGATGACTACCAAAACTCCGCCATGACCAAAGAGAAAATCGAAAGTCATGGATATAGCAATATCACCATTACACCGGACAATAATCCACTGCTCCGAAAGTACCATTTCAACACCATCCTGAATACGACGGAAACGCTGGAGCCATCTCCCAATTCCCTGCATTTCAAAGGCAAAATATTCCTGTTGGCCGAAGGTCATTATTCCTCGGCCGGAAGCGCCGTTTCGGTGGCCTGCTCCAATCCTGATGACAACCTGGTTGCTGTTGGAAGAAAGACCGGATATTTTTTGGGCATAGGCTTTTCGCCGCTGGTGTTCACCCTGCCGCATTCCAAATTGAGATACAGAATCGCGCCTTCCATTGAGGTGACCAATGTGGCCAAACTGTCTGATTTAATGCACGACCGCATGGAAATAGAAGTGCCCGAAGACCTGGATTACTATCAAAAGAAATTTGAATACAAGGGTCAACCAACAGAAAAGGCTTTTATGTTGAAACATGATCCGTTCATCAAGGCTGTTTTGGCGCATTAATCGGCATGAAAACACGTATCATTTCAAGCGTTTTACTGGTTGTTTTTGTTGCAATACTGACGTTGGCGGGTTGCAGAACACAAGTCTTTGTCCGGCGTAATGGTGAAAAGAATTTCCCGGAAACGACAGATTCCATTCGGGTGCATTTCATTCATGGCTCAAAAAGGAAGAAAGAATTTCCTGATGAGCATGTCAGAATCGGCGGTATGTGGGGCGGCCATGTCGAAGTGCAAATTGATTCATTGGTCATCGGATTTCAACAGATAAAAAGTCCGGTACATGTATTTCCGCGAAGGCGAAACAAGCATTTCAACAGTGAAATCACGATCAAGCAATACAAGGCCTGGGCTGTCGAATCCCGTGATGATAAAATAACCAGCATCAGCATACCTGTTGACCGCAAGCAAAAAACGCAACTGTTGGAAACCTATCGTCGGCAGCAGCAACAACCGCCGCACGACTATGCGGTATTGGGTTTTCGTTGCACGTCTTTCGCATTGAAATCCCTCGGCGCCTGCGATATTTTTGAACATGAAGGAAAAGCCGATTGTCTTATCACGGCCCCCTACCCTGCGAGATTCAGGAATAGCCTGCTGAAAATTGCACAGCGCAAAGGCTGGAAAACTAGCCTTAGGGAAGGCACTACCCGAAAAATTTGGGAATAAACACGCTCCGCCTTTTACTATTAACGTCGTAACACCCTGATAATCAAATAGATCGTCAGTCCGAAGGTGAGGCCCAGCATTAGTAACACGGCGTTGCCTGATGAGGCAATTTTGCTATCAGATGTTGAGATAATGGATGTGGCTATAATCAGCGCAGCAATGAGCAGGGACAGCATGAGGTTGGAAATGCTTTTTTCAATGGTCTTGCCAAGGCTGTGCATTTCATGGTTTTCCACCTGTATTTTCAAATTCCCCTGATGCAGTTTTTTGAGCGTTTGCCGCATCTCCATCGGTACGTTTTGGGCATCTTCTCGCAGTTCTCCGAGCAATGACAGTCCTTTTTTGATTAAATATTCGGGACTAATGCGCTTTTTAATAACGCCTGCGATAAAAGGCTCGATGCTTTTGATGATGTTCATTTCAGGATTCAAGGTCCGACCAACACTTTCTATCAAAATGATACCACGCACGAGCAGCATGAAATAGTCGGGCATCACAATCCTGTTTTCGAACAGAATTTCCTTGAACTTGTCAATGATGACCGTCACTTTTATTTCCTCCAATGAAACGGAATTGACCATATTCAAGATACCGGCGATGTCATTGTGCAATTTTCTTTCATCCCGAATGTCAATCCGAATGGCCATTTTCTTGAGCATTTCGACCAGTTTTGCAGGATTTTGCGCAACCATGTGTAGCGCCAGGTCTTCCAGCATCA
>JADZBJ010000222.1 GCA_020852155.1 Saprospiraceae bacterium
AGGGAAAAGCATACGTGGATTTCTCTACGCCCGAAGAAATAGCAGCACAAAAAGGGACGCCGACCGAACCCGGCGTACACAGTGCGCGCCGCGATTCAGACCCGGCTGAAAACCTCGAATTGTTTGAACAAATGAAGGCGGGGAAATTCCCCGACGGGCACTGTACACTAAGGGCGAAAATTGACATGGCTTCGCCGAATATGATCATGCGCGATCCGTTGCTCTATCGTATCAAACACGCGCATCACCACCGCACCGGCGACGCCTGGTGTATTTATCCGATGTACGACTGGGCGCACGGACAAAGCGACAGCCTCGAAAATATTACGCATTCCATTTGCACCCTCGAATTCGCACCACACCGCGAACTGTACGATTGGTGCATCGAACAACTGGGGATTTTCCCTTCCAAACAATACGAATTTGCGCGCCGTAACATTTCCTATGCCGTTACGAGCAAGCGCAAACTCAAACAATTGGTGGAAGAAAATTTCGTGCTCGGCTGGGATGACCCCCGAATGCCAACCATCAGCGGTTTCCGCCGTCGTGGTTATACGCCTGCCAGTATTCGCAATTTCTGCGACCGTATTGGCGTCGGCAAACGCGATAATGTGGTGGATATAGCCCTGCTCGAATTCTGCGTGCGCGAAGACCTGAATAAAATCGCCCTGCGCCGTTTCGCCGTACTGGACCCGCTGAAGGTTATCCTGACTAATTTTCCCGAAAACCATGTCGAACACATGGAAACGGAAAATAACCCGGAAGATCCCAATGCCGGCAAGCGCATCGTGGAATTCACACGTGAGTTGTATATCGAAAATGAGGATTTCATGGAAAATCCCGTACCGGGCTATAACCGCCTTGCTCCCGGTGGTATGGTGCGCCTGAAATCCGGCTTCATTATTCGTTGTGAAGACGTGGAAAAAGACGCCAGCGGGAATATCGTTGCGCTGCATTGCACTTATGTGCCTGAAAGCCGTTCCGGGCAGGATACATCCGGCCTGAAACCCAAAGGCGTTATCCACTGGCTTTCAGCAAAATCGGCACAACAGGCAGAAGTGCGCTTGTATGATCGCCTGTTTCAGGTTGAAGACCCGGCCTCGGAAGAAGATTTCAAAAGCACCATCAATCCCGAATCGCTGGTGACGCGTACCCATGCGCTGATCGAATCATCACTGGCTTCGGCGCAACCCGGCGAAAAGTTCCAGTTCACTCGCCTGGGGTATTTCTGTGTGGACACCGACAGCAAACCTGGAAACCTGGTATTCAACCGCACTGTTGGTTTGAAGGAAGGATGGAAAAAATAGCGTTGAATTGGTTATTTGTTGAACTGGTTATTTGATTGGAGTTGAGGTTCAAACAAATAACCAATTCAACAAATAACCAAATAACCAGTTCAACAAATAACCAATTCAACAAAATGGCTTCCAATGTAGCACCCAATATGCTGGAACATGTGGTCAACGAGCGGATGGCCATGCAGCGCATTGCGCCGGAGTTGTTGGATTTCTTGCTGGCAGAAGGGTGGAGGTTGTTGGGTGACAAGTTTTTGAGGCATAGTTTTACGACATACAGCGGCAAATTGTGCGCTACTCGCCCCTTGCGTATCCGGCTGGAGGGCTGGCAACCAACAGCGCATCAGCGTAAGTTACTCCGCCGAAATGCCGACCTGAATACTGTCCTGGCGCCCATTCAGATCAATGCACGTACGCACGATCTTTTTCACCTGCACAGCCAACGCCACGACGAGCGCCGTCCTCAAATACTGAGTCAGTTTTTGAGCGAACACCCCGAACAAGAGCCTGTTGAGGGCCTTGAAATGCGGGTTTTTGAAGGCCCGGTGCATATCGGCAGCAGTTTTTTCCATTTGGGCGAAAAATCAATTTCCGCTACTTATTGCATTTTTGATCCGGCCAGTTCCAAACGCAGCATCGGAACCTATACCTTGTTGCAGGAATTGATGTATGCGGCTGAAAATGGCTATGCCTATTATTATCATGGCTACATTAATGATGTGCCTTCCCGCTTCGATTACAAATTGAATTTTAACAACGTTGAATACTACGACTGGGCGGCTCACGCCTGGTTTCCTTACGCAAAATGAACTGGCCCAAGCTGTCGCTTACAGAGATTTTTTTGATGCAACTGGCGCTTTGGATGGTCGTCTGGTTAAGCAGTGATTATCTGGGTACTTTATTGGGGCTTAGCCTCGGCGCGATCTTGACGGCTGTCCTGCTGATTGCCTGGATAGCCGAACTGATCGAACCCTCGCGGGTGCCCCGGCGATATTTCTCCATCATGCTGGTGAGCATAGCAGCATTGACGGTAGCATCGCTGGTTTATCTTTTTCTGTTTCAGGGCCAACTTGAATTTCTAAAACAATGAGTGATTTGCTTAACAGTATTCAGCGTCGTTGGCTGAAATGGACGGAACGCCAATTGCAAGTGCCTGTTCGGACCGACTTGCCGACAGAGCGCCTGGGGTCAACCTATGGCGGCTGGATTATACCCGCCGGATTATTGGATGCTCAGTCGGTTTGTTATCTGGTTGGCGCTGGCGAAGATGTTTCTTTCGACCTGGCGCTGGCTGATCATTATGGCTGCGTTGTGGATATCTTCGACCCTACACCTCGTGCTGTACAACACGTCGAACAATTAAAACACAACCTGATTTCAGGTCAGCGTACCGTCTGCTCCACCGCAGAAGGCGGCTATTATCCCGAATACAAACCTGCATTGGCTGATAAAATTCGCCTGCATCCGGTGGGTATCTGGCATGAAGACGCCACACTCCGGTTTTTTGCCCCGAAAAACGAAGCGCATGTTTCTCATTCCCTGGTGAATCTGCAACAGTCGGATAATGCCATTGAGGTGCCAGTTCGCGGGTTGTCGGGCGTTATGAAAGAGCTGGGTCACGCGCGCATTTCCATATTAAAACTAGACATTGAAGGCGCTGAATATCAGGTGCTGGAGTCTGTTTTAAACCATAAAATCGAGGTAGATGCGCTTTGTATCGAATATGACGAAAGCCACCTGAATCACCTTGACCGGCATTATATTGACCGGATTGAAGGCAGTTTGATGGCTTTGCACAATGCCGGATACCACATCATTGCCAAAGAGCCTCATTGCCACAATTACACGTTGTTGCACCAACGCGCCATTCGATGAAAGTTCTTTTGCTCAATACTTACGCGCATGGCGGTGCTGGCATCGCTGCCCGACGATTGCAAAAGGCATTGTCCGGCAATGGCATTCAGGCCAACCTGCTAACTGCGCAGGACGTTGGTCGGCGATGGTCTTTTTACGCTGAAAAACTATTGTTTTTGCCCTTTGAGCGCGACCGTTCGGTTCGCTTTCAATTTTCTACGGCCAGTGTCGGTCACGACATCAGCAGGCATCCGTTGGTGCAATCTGCGGATGTGATTCATTTGCACTGGATCAATCAGGGTATGTTGAGCCTTGGGGGAATCGAGGCGCTTGCTGCCCTTGGAAAACCGGTCGTCTGGACGCTGCACGATATGTGGGCCTTCACCGGAGGCTGCCATTATGCAGGCGAATGCGATCATTTTTTAACCGGTTGCGGCCACTGTCCGATGTTGCGCAAACCTGCTGAAAATGACCTTTCAAGGCGCATTATTCAGCGTAAAAAATCGGCTTTTTTACCTCGAATACAGTACGTCACATGCAGTGAGTGGTTAGCCACTGTCGCACGCAGCAGTAGCCTGCTCAGGAATGCGGCTGTTACTTCCATTCCCAATCCGATTGATACGCAGTTGTTTAAACCCATGACACAGGCCGAACGCCAGGCTAAACGCGAGGCATTGGGGTTGCCTGCTAACCGTCCGGTTATCCTCTTTTCAGCCATGAAAGTGAGCGATCATCGAAAAGGTTATGCGTATTTTGTAGAAGCCCTGCAACACCTTCGACAGACGTTGCCTCAAGATGCTCCGCAGCCGTTTCTATTGGTGCTGGGCGATATGCAGGCCGATGCTATGCGGGAATGGCCATTTGAAGGGCGCGCAACCGGTATGGTGCGGGAGCCTGAACGTATGGCAGCATTTTATGCGTTGGCAGACGCTTTTGTTATCCCTTCACTGGAAGATAATTTGCCCAATACGGTAATGGAGTCTTTGTCATGCGGTACGCCAGTCGTCGGCTTTGATACAGGCGGCATACCTGAAATGGTGGGTAAAGATGCCGGTGGATTCATCGTGCCACAACGCGACGCGCGCGGACTGGCCGAGGCCTTGTCGAAATTAATGACAAATGATGCCTTGTTGCAGCGTATGCGCCTTGCTGCGCGTGATAAAGTGCTGCATTCCTATGCAGAATCAGTCGTTGCCGCGCGTTACCAAGACCTGTACACTTCATTATTGACCTGAATCTTAGAGGTTGTTTAAAATTCCCTCACTGGCGTCAAAAGATGCCTTTTTGAGCCAGTGAGGGAATTTTAAACAACCTCTTATCTCTAAGTGATTTTTTTGAATGACCTGCGTCTGAAAATCCTTGAAAATCAGGAAAATCAATCCTGTAAATCTTTGAAATCACTTAAATGGGTAAATGTTGACTAACCTATTCCAGAAAACTGACACTTGCGTTGACATGCTACGCGCAAACAATGGCTCCATTCGCTGGACAGGTTTGATCGTTTTGATGTTTCAATGCTTGACATCAGGCGCGCAAGTAACGCCGGCCGCCGAGCGTATGCACACCTGGCAGCATTTGCTTTGCGATCATCAGGTAGGGTTGGTGCTCAACCAGACATCTATGGTTGGCAAGGTTCATTTAGTAGATACTCTGGTGGCTAAAGACTATTGCGTCGCGCGGATTTTTGCTCCGGAGCATGGTTTTAGAGGCGGCGTTGATGCGGGAGAGAAAGTAAAAGACGGAATGGATGAAAAAACAGGCATTCCGATTACGTCGCTTTATGGTAATGCCGTAAAACCTGCGGCTGCCGACATGGAAGCCCTCGATCTCGTAGTCTTTGATATTCAGGATGTCGGTGCGCGTTTTTACACCTATATCAGCACATTGTTTTATGTCATGGAAGCCTGTGCCGAGTACGGCAAACCACTGATTGTACTCGACAGGCCCAATCCGAATGGTCACTATATAGATGGCCCTATTCTGGATATGCGCGTGTGTTCGTTTGTCGGGGTAGCGCCATTGCCCATTGTACACGGATGCACGGTAGGTGAAATTGCGCTGATGTTCAAAGGTGAATATTGGTGTTCGGGCGCCGATAAACTTGATCTGACAGTCATTCCTTGCGCCAATTATACCCACGCCACACCTTATGAATTGCCCGTGCGGCCATCGCCGAATTTGCCAACGGCAAGGTCCATACTATTATACCCTTCATTGTGCCTCTTTGAAGGTACTGTTGCCAGCGTCGGGCGCGGTACGGATTCCCCTTTTGAAATGGTCGGGCATCCGGATATGCCGCCCAGAGATACGGCCGACCATTTTCAGTTTACGCCGAAATCAAATTTTGGCAACAAGCGTCCGCTCTACGAAAATACAGTTTGTCGGGGTATGGATTTCAGGCAGGTTAGCCTGGATATGCTTCGTCAACACAAGCAGATAGAACTGGATTATCTGCTGGATTTTTATCAGGCTTTTCCAAAAAAGGACGAATTTTTCCTAAAAAACAATTTCTTTAACCTGCTTTCAGGTACGTTGTCGCTCCGAAAGCAAATTGTTGACGGATGCAATGCCGATGAAATAAGGGAAAGTTGGCAAGCCGATTTGAATGCTTACCGGGCTATTCGAGCATGCTATCTGCTGTATCCTGAAAAGTAACTGGTTAGGCCGCTCCCATTTTGGCCAAAAAAGGTCAATTTTAGGCCACTCTTCGCCGTTTTTTTCGTCCGATGCGCTGCATCGAACTCAAAAAAACGGCTTGATTGACCAAAAATTTCCTGCTTTTTTGATTCAAAACCGCTGACCTAACCAGTTACCTTGAAAATTAAGACTGAGAAGTATTCAGAGGAATTGTCGCTTATGACAATCATCTCTTTCCCACCTAAAATCCCAAATCAATACCTGCCAGTATCGTATTGCCTACACATTGACCGGATTCAAGCCCCAGCATACATCCGCGACGAAAACACACGCCGCCAATAACGCGACTTTCAGCCTGCTCGCGGGCCGCCTGCGTGTAAGATGTAAAAGTGCGTTCGGGCAATACAAATGAGCCGACGTTGGTGAAAACCAGGCTGCCAAGATGTGTTTTGTCGGTAAATGCCTGCTCACCCAGTACGCTGGTCAACACCACCGATGCAGCGCCGCCGGCAGTAGCCGAACCTGAAGTGAAATTCGGATAAGGCGGCGTATTCAACAAGGCATTCCAGGAAGGGTCTATCACCTCACGAAGGTAAGTGACTGGTGTCAGGAGGTAATATTTGTTTTTATGATACCACGAGACACTATAGGCGTCGGCCAGGGCAAAACCCGTCAAAGCATACACTTTCGCACATTCAGCCAGGTTGGCGTTTTGAGCGACTAATTGTTGCCGGGCGATACTAATCCAGTGACCGGCAGGCCCGCTGGTTCGGCCTGGGCCATTTTCCCAGTGCATGGCAATCCCTCTGTTAGTCGCATCGCTCTTGTTAACGTCATAAATTTCCTTGGCATCGGCATAAAATTCAGTTGTCGAATTGATGGAATAGGCAAAAGGCGGGTCGGTTTCACAGGTTTGGGCATTCTCAATCACGAATGTTTGCAATGTACTCCAGAGCGGCTCGACATTTTTTTGATTGAAAGTAGTTGGATCCCAGTAGAATTTATGCTCGGCATCGCGCACAGGAATAGAGGAAACAATGTTTCGAATGACATCCCGCCCGTCGCGTTGAACGCGCGCTGCTATGGTCTGTCCGATCTGAACACCCAGCGCACGAGAATTATCCCGCACCTGATTACTCACACCTTTGTTCAGGCGTCCGGCTTCGTGCAGCGAAGCCAGTTGATCTACCAGGCTTCGTTGTTGAGGCGTAATATCATCCACCAGCACAGGGAATACCTGTTTCATGGCAGTTGCCATCACAATAGCCCAGTCATAGGCCTTGTCTGTCGGTATGGCTGCCGACTCGGAATAATCCTGTATTTGTTTGGAAAGATTGCGTGCATTGGGAATGCCGCCGTACACGGATTCCCAGATTGTCATGCCGATATATCCATAAATCCGTGCTGCCTGTGGGGCAAACAGGAAGTTTTCTTTGATCATGGTATGGCCCAATATCTCCCACTCATGTGCAAATGAACCATCATAATCAGCCGTTTTGTAGGTCTGACTCAAGACTTGAGGCGTATTGCCTGCATCTTCTTTTTTACAGTTGCTGATAAAGAGGCCCACAAGGGTGAGGAGTAACAGGAAATAATTTTTCATGAAAAACCGGTCTTTAGAGCGTGTTCGGGAATTGGATTTTGGCCTGCTCTCGAAAAATTTAATTCTGCTCGGCGTTAAAATTTTCGCCTTAGAACCCGACTAAGACTGCAAATTTTGCCTTGATCAAAATCAAATTTTC
>JADZBJ010000223.1 GCA_020852155.1 Saprospiraceae bacterium
CAAGGCTTTGATTGAAATTGTCCGGGGCTGTCTCCTGTTCGATCCATTCTGCCTGACTCAGTTCAGTAGAGGGGAGTCGGCGCTTTTTATAATGATCAAGCAGGGTGTTTCGTGTGATTTGCCACACCCAGGCCGACAGGCTCTGCTCTGCATTGAGTGTGGGCAATTTCAAGTGAATTTTCAGAAAAATATCCTGCAACAGGTCGTCCGCATCATGTCGGTTACCCACCTGACGCATTAAGTAGCGGTGCATACTTTGGCTAAAGGAAGTCCAGATTAAAGTTGTATCCATATGAATGTGATTATCCTGTAGCATAGACGACTTACTTTGAGAAAGATGCAAGATCGGGGTAAAAACCGGGTGAAACATTTTCAATATCATACGTTCGGGTAATGACAAGCATTTTGCGTGTATTCGGAAATTGGATTTTGGCCTGCTCTTGAACACATGCTTAACATGTTTTCGGCGCTTCCAAATTATCACTACTTTTGTATCCAAAATTAATCAGTGCGGTATATGCAACAAGTCATATTAAATGTTGAAGAAAGCAAGTATGCCTTATTCTTGCAATTCCTTAAAACACTTGACTATGTCAAGGTCGTCCAGGGCCATTCGACCACTTATGTTCAAAAACCAGGAAACTACAACTTTTCAGACATTGCAGGCAAACTCAAATGGCATGGAAACGCCCTGGAAGAACAACGACGTTTGAGAAATGAATGGTAGATATTTTTTAATAATTGCAGCAATGGCCATAGCACTTGAGGCCACCCTGATAACTCAGGATAATGATTTTTCTCGCATTCCAGAACTGCACGTAAGTTCATTCTAGTGTGACGTGCTCAACAAGTCTCCTTTTATGCAAACCACCCTAGTTGTTTTCCCTTAACCTCCATAACATCAATCAGGTAAAATGCGTGATTTACAGGCATTACACACCGTAAAGTGAAACAGGCAGCGCATCGTGTCGTTTAAATTGTTGTGGCTTTATCGCCCAATTTTTTTTAACCGATTTAACAGCAAACACACCATGACTGATTTCAGAATCCATTTTACGCTCCTGGCTTTTGCGCTGATTCTTTTTTCCTGCAACAAGGATGAACAAGACACCACGCTCCGCATTCGACTGACCGACGGCCCGGGCGACTATCAGCAAGTCAACGTTGACATTCGCGAAATACGTGTTAAAACATCGCAGGATACATCCAAATGGTTATCGCTTCAAACCAATGCAGGAGTTTATAACCTGTTGAACTTTCAAAACGGCATTGATACCTTACTGGCTTCGGGGCCTGTTCCGGCGGTAACCCTGAAGGAAGTACGCTTTATTCTTGGCCCAAACAACACGGTTATGCAGGATAGCGTGATTTATCCGCTGACCACACCCAGCGCTGAAGATTCCGGCCTTAAAGTCAAAATTGACAAAGACCTGAATCAGGACTTAAACACTTTTGTCCTCGACTTTGACGCAGCATTGTCCATCAAGGAGCAGGGAAATGGCGTTTTCAAACTGTCGCCGGTGATTAAACTCAAATAAAAGTGTATTGCTTGCAGATAGCGCAGATGTTGCAAAATGAGCGGCATCTGCGCTTTAACTCTCCGCAATCTGCGGAGAGTTTTTCCTCTTTTACTTTCGTAAGGAGGCCGGGTTTTTACCAATCCGGGTATAATTCACACCCACACCCACGCTGAATTGTTATTTTTGCCGCATGGCAAAAAAACTGTTTCTCCTCGACGGTCACGCGCTGATTTATCGCGCCCACTTCGCATTTATTGCTCGTCCGCTGATTAACTCCAAAGGCTGGAATGTCTCGGCTATTCAGGGCTTCATGCGCACGGTGTGGGATTTGATTCAAAATGAAAAACCCACGCACCTGGCTGTCGTTTTTGACCCTAAAGGCGGCACTTTCCGCAATGAAACCTATTCCGAATACAAGGCCAACCGCGATGCTCAACCCGAAGACATCACCTTCGCACTGCCCTGGGTAGATAAAATCGTACGGGCAATGAATATTCCGGTCATCATTGTACCCAATTATGAGGCCGACGACGTGATCGGCACGCTCGCCAAGCAAGCCGAAACCATGGGCTATCAAACCTATATGGTCACGCCCGACAAGGACTACGGACAATTAGTTTCCGATAATATTTTTGTTTATAAACCCGGCAAAGGCGGCGATGCCCCAGAAAAATGGGGCGTCAAGGAAGTCTGTGAAAAATGGGGCATCCAACGCGTAGATCAAGTCATTGATATGCTCGGGCTCATGGGCGACGCCGTGGATAATATTCCCGGATTGCCTGGTATCGGCGAAAAAACTGCCGCCAAACTCCTGGAACAGTTCGACAATATTGAAAACCTCATCGCCAACGCCGATCAATTGAAAGGCAAACAACAGGAAATCGTTAAAACACACCACGAAAAAGCAACCCTGTCTAAATGGCTGGCTACGATTGACGTTAATGTGCCGGTTCAATTTCATGAAAAGGACTTTGAAATCGAGCCTTTTAACCGCGAAGAACTGGTCGGCTATTTCCGGGAACTGGAATTTAAAAGCCTGGCCGAGTCCATCCTGAAAGCCAACATCGGCGCCGCCGCCGCCAATACTGAACAGTCCGCGCCCGCGAAACCCAAAGCCAAATCAAGCGCCTCCACCGGAGTGCAAGGCTCCTTATTCGACAGTGAGCCAACTGAACAATCTGCCGAAAACCCGACGGCATCCGTACGCGGCGCGCACAATATTCACAATACCGAGCACCAATATCATCTGGCAGACACGCCAGCGCTTCGGGCAGCACTGATTGCTGAGTTGCGTCAGGCCAAAGCCATTTCTTACGACTCCGAAACTACGCACATCGAAGCGCCTCAGGCCGATTTGGTCGGTTTTTCATTTGCCCTACGTACGCACGAAGCGTGGTATGTGCCCATCCCGGCCGCGCGCACCGAAGCGCAAAAAATCGTAGAAGAATTTCGGGAAATTTTTGAAAACGAAGACATCGTAAAAATTGGCCAAAACCTGAAATACGACGCAATCGTCCTGAAAAACTACGACTGCGAGTTGCGTGGCCCGTACTGGGATACCATGTTGGCGCATTACCTGATCGAACCAGACCTGCGCCACAACATGAATTACATGGCGGAAACCCTGCTCAATTATTCGCCGGTAAAAATTGAAGAACTGATCGGTGAGAAAAAAGGCAACAAACAGCAGCGTTCCATGCGTGATGTCGAACTCGAACTCATCAAGGAATATGCCGCCGAAGACGCCGACATTACCCTTCGCCTCAGAGACGTGCTAAAACCCCGACTCGAGGGGGGCGGCAAAAACCTGCTGCGTCTTTTTGAAGACGTTGAAACGCCTTTGGTAAAAGTACTGACGGACATTGAACATGCAGGCGTGCGTATTGACCCTGACTTCCTGAAAGTATATTCTGTGGAATTGGCGACGAAAATCGTGGCGCTCGAAGAAAAAATCCTGTCAGAAGCCGGTTTTCAGTTCAATATCGCCAGCCCCAAGCAAGTCGGCGAGGCTTTGTTCGAGCGATTGAATATCCCCTACCCCGGCAAGAAAATGAAATCGGGCCAGTACAGTACCGACGAAGAAGTTTTGAGTACGCTGGCGTTGGAACACCCAATTTGCGCCGACATTCTGGAGCATCGCGGGTTGATGAAACTCAAAAGCACGTACGTTGACGCACTGCCTGCTTTGATTAATCCGCGTACAGGAAGGGTGCATTCTTCTTTCAATCAGGCGCTCGTGGCGTCGGGTCGTTTGAGCAGCCAAAATCCCAACCTTCAAAATATTCCGATCAAAACTGCTGAAGGCCGAAAAGTGCGTGAAGCCTTCGTGCCACGCGACGATCAGCACCTTATTTTGAGCGCCGACTACTCGCAGATTGAACTTCGTTTGATCGCAGAAATCAGTGGTGACAAAGCCATGCTGGACGCATTTCAAAATGGTCTTGATATCCACACCGCCACCGCAGCGCGGGTGTATGGCGTTGCACTTGACCAGGTGACCAGCGCGCAACGACGAGCAGCCAAAACCGTGAATTTCAGTATCACCTACGGCGCAGGCGCCAGCAACCTGAGTCAGCAACTCGGCATTAAACGAACAGAGGCCAAAGAGTTGATTGACAATTACTTCCGTGAATATTCAGGTTTGAGGGACTACATGACCAATATTGTTGAATTCGCGCGGTCAAATGGCTTTGTCGAAACCATGCTCGGCAGGCGGCGCTACTTGCGCGACATTAACTCTGGAAACGGCATGATGCGTTCTATGAGCGAAAGGGTGGCTATCAATACGCCCATTCAGGGTTCGGCAGCCGACCTGATTAAAGTGGCGATGATCAATATTCGCCTGGCCATGCGCGAGGCCGGCCTGAAATCACAAATGATCCTTCAGGTGCACGACGAATTGGTGTTTGATGTGCGAAAAGACGAACTCGAAACGATGAAATCGCTGGTTTTTGATAAAATGACGACGGCTTTCCCTCAATTAAAAGTACCTATTCTGGTCGAAGTCGGTGTTGGTGAAAACTGGCTGGAAGCGCATTAATTTTTCAGGAAAGCCGCTGCTTTCTGACGGGCATTTTCCCGCACATTCATGTAGTACAGGTTGAGATCGCCGACGTGGTAGTTTTTACGGCGGAAAAAGAAACTGCCCGGAAATTTTGGTTTGCGAGCCAGCAGGAATCCGCGCCAGACTTCAGCGTCGGTCAGAGCAGGCCTAACCGTTTCGAATGGTCGGACAACCCCGCCGAGGTTAAGTGAATCCGGCGCATAGCGCCCTTCGGCAGTTGACCACAACAGCGGGTTGGTACATACCACCTCCGGCTGATTGGCCCTGCGGCGACCGTTTTTCTTCTCCCAGGTACGCCAGGTACAATAGCAATCTGTTTGATCGGGCTTTTCACAAGGCTTCAAAGTGCGGAAATAGTTTTTTTCAACCGGCCAGCCCACCACATAGGCCGCAACCAGCTGTTTTTCAAGCGATTGACCTTCAATATGCTCGCGCAGCAATCGCATGCCATGCAACGCCCCCTGGCTATGACCAGCAATAATGAACGGTCGTCCGTTATTCCAGTTTTTCAGGTAAGCATCAAAAGCCGCTTCAATGTCGGTGTAAGCCAGGTCAAGTGCTTTTCTGGCATCAGCACTGTCTTTGGCTGTTACGAAAAATGTATGGTAATGCGCCTGTCGGTAGCGTGGCGCGAACACCCTGCCTGCGCCGTTAAACATTGAGGCTTGATACTGAATGCTGCCCTCTTCTGTTTTTTTATTTAATCCCGCATCGGCGGCGCTGGCGTTCCAGTCGCGCTCACTTCGGCGCGAGCCGGTATAAGTAGTCGGATGTAAAAAGAAAACATCCACCTGAGCCGACGATTGTTCGTCTTTCAATCCGTTGGGAACCAGATCGGCCAGGTCTTTTTTCAGGGGATGAGCAGCCCAGTTATCCAGGGTTTGATAATTGACGGCAGGAGGCACTTTTGCGGCATCAAATTGTTGACGAGGACGAACAGCGCAGCCGGATAAAATCAGGAGCAGACTGGCAGGAAGATATATAAAAACAAGGAGTTTTCGCATGAGAAACAAATGTTGATATTGAAAAGGCAAATGTAGTGCCTGTTGCAAAAAAACGATTTTCCCGAAGGGCTATTGCCAACTTTTTTCAATGTTTTTTCAATGGACATATTTTTAAATATTTTATTTAATTGATTGAATTACAGTTTTTTATAACTAATTTTCAAAAAATCATTCATATTAACTGACGCTCATTACAGGCGATTTTTATAAATTGGCCCGCCGTTTGTTAGGCGGCTGACAGCATGACCGTACGGCGGCTGAATATTTCTTTATTCTGACTTTAGCGCGTCGCTTCGTCGCCGTAGCCTTCAGCAACATCCCAACCATGTTAGGACCCAAACAAAGTTTATCTCAAAAATTACAACAAAAACTCTCACCGCAGCAGATTCAGTTGATGAAGTTGCTGCAAATCCCGACTGCTACACTCGAACAACGCATTGAAGAAGAACTGGAAGCCAATCCGGCACTGGAAGAAGGCGATGAAATAGCCGACCCGATGGAAGGAATGAGTGAAATGGATCTGTCGGATGCCGATTTAAGCTATTATGAACGGGAACAAAAGGCGGAATCCGGCACAAAAG
>JADZBJ010000224.1 GCA_020852155.1 Saprospiraceae bacterium
CCAATGGCGTGCTGATGAGTGACGGGAAAGGGAAGTTTACTTTTACGCCCTTGCCTTCAGAGGCGCAGTTTGCCCCCTTGTACGGTTTTGCTGTGGGCGACTTCGATGGCGACGGTTTTCAGGATGCTGTGGCGGGCGGTAACTTCAAAGGGGCCAAACCTGAGTTTGGTTTTCAGGATGCCGATTACGGGTTATTCCTGAAAGGCGATGGCAAAGGCGGTTTTCAGGCCCTGCGCAGTCGCCAGTCGGGGCTTTTCATAGAAGGTGAAGTGCGCGACGTTCAAATGCTGAAAGTGGCCGGCCGGCCGGTTGTAGCGGTGGCGAGGAATAATGCGGCGTTGGAGTTTTGGAAGGTTCGCAATTGATTTTTTGTAAAATGAACTTTTTTAGGTTACTTTTGCATATTCGCTGCATACATTTCGCTAACAAGCATTTCATACATGGTTTATCAATTAGAAATTCTGAATCCGGAAGCACAGGCCCTGCTGGAAAGCTTAGTGCGTCTGCGCTTGATTCGGCTTCATCAGCTGGATCCTTCAAATGATGAATTTTGGAAATTGTTGGACAGGCTTCGCAGTCAACATGCGGAAAATGATTTGTCGGATCTTGATATATTAAAGGAGGTTGAATCGGTTAGACAATCCAGACATGAAAGAGCCGCTCAAAGTCATCATTGATACCAATCTTTGGATAAATTATCTGATCACCCGAAGAATGGTTGATCTGGATAAAATTTTGCTTGATGGCAGTATTCGTTTGATTTTTAGTGCTGAACTCATCTCTGAATTTGTAGAGGTTGCGCACCGCCCCAGATTAAAGCGTTATTTTTCAGAGACTGATATTGAAATTTTATTGATGCGTTTTGAGTCTTACGGTATTTTCTCTCCTGTTATTTCTGAAATAAGTATTTGCCGCGATCCTAAAGATAACTTTTTGCTTGCATTGGCGCATGATTCAGCAGCGGATTTCCTCTTGACTAAAGACGAAGATTTATTGATACTTGATCCTTTCGGTAAAACTCGAATAGTTGATTATTTTACCTTTATGAGTTTGGTCAATGCCTCAGTTTAAATGCTGATCGATAGTGACTTAGAAACCTGACTTATTCAAAAATCTGGTTTGCAAAGCATGAGGTATTAGTGGCAATTTTGTATATCTCTTTATTCAAAATTGCTTTTTATGAAACACTTCACTTTACGTGTATGGCTATTTAGCCTTAGCGCAGGCTTGCAGGCGCAGAATACCTGGAATAGAAATTATCCATTATTTACGTTCTACTCACATCTGTTGAGTAATCAGTATCTCCACATACAGGATGGACAAAATTTATGGGTAACTTCCAGAAATAACACCTATTTGTTCGACCTGAAAGATGGAGAAATATTAGGTCGTTCTGACTTTAATACTGAAATATCAAATTTGAGTGTGCGAACCAATCCATCTACCGGATATCTTTTCTTTACCGTAGGTGTATTCAAGGATCAGTTTAGCAAATACATCTTGCAGACTGTTGTGCCAGGAGCAGGTGTAGTATCCGAGTTTGACCTCATAGCTAATCTTCCTATATTAGGTTATCCATCGGCTGCCACACTGTCATTAAGTGATACTTCATTTATCGCTTTTACCAGCGGGGCTTGTGCTAAAGCACATTTCCACCCAACGGCTGTTTCATTCACTAAAGTCTGGGAAAAGCAATATTCGCCTCGTAGGCCGCTGGTTGTTGTTCAAAATACAGCAGGCAAAATTGGGCTATTATCGCTGAATAATCTGGTAAGCACATTCAGCAACGAGGGTGACCTTATTTGGGAAAAGACATTTCCTTACCGATTGAGAAATATCAAACCTGTCAATGATGGCTGGGTTATTTGTGGCAATGATTCAACTGGCGTTGGCCGCGCTTCAAGGCTTGATCCGCAAGGCAATATCATTTGGGATGTCCCCTTGCCGACAAAACGCATCATGGATATGCAAGTTGAAAGCGATGGAAGCATGGCCATGACAGGGCTATCCTCTGACAGCCTGATTTTATGGCTTAAATTATCACCGGATGGTGAACTATTGTCTTTAAAAACTTACCAAACCGGGCAGGGACACAATATTATCCGTTCGGGACAAGGGTATTTAATTCTGGCTTTTGCCGACTTGGCTGACAATGAATTTATCATGATTCAAACCGACGAAACGGGTAATGCGCCTATAGTAGCAATGTCTATTGAAGAAAATTTGAGAGAAATTAATAACGGGAAAGTCAAACAAGTATTCAAAACAGATTTTTCTAACACATTTAGCATTAATGCACTTCCAGTCAATGATACATCTATTGCTTACATAGGTCGAGCCGGTTTTGCAATGGCAGGCTATACAACTAATGGAGAACTCAAGGGGAAATGGGACATAAATGGTTGGGGGACAAAATTTGGCTTAAGAAACCATGTACTCAATGATTTCAAACGAGCATGGGCAGTAAAAAAATCCGAAGTCGAAGCCTTGCGAAATGACTTTGCCGATAATGGAGTATTAGACAACAAAGTGCCGAGGGACATCCTGGAATGGCCTGCCAAAAACAATCCCAACTACCGATACCGATATAATTTTGCACCAGTACAAACACTGGCCGCCCGATTTATTGCGCCATTTTGGGATGTCAACAATGATGGTAACTACAACGTATTTGACGGCGATTTTCCACGAATCAAAGGTGACATGATGGGATGGTGGGTTACATCTGATACAACATATCCTTTTAAACAAATTTCAAGCATTTACGGTGAACCCTTAAATCTAGATGCAATTTATTCGGCTTATATTTTTCAATGCACAGGTAATGATGCCTTAAATAGCACAATTTTTACAGATATTAATTTGATAAACAAGTCATTGGATTCATTTGATGGATCACTTTATTTTGGGAGTATTAATCGGGAAACTATGAGTTGTTATACAAACACCCGTTTCGGAACACTTCCTGAAGAGCGTAGTTTTTACCTGTACAATAATGTGTCAGCGACAGATTCTGTCGCTTGTAGTGGTGGGTATCTTGACTATAATAACCTTGTTGCTTCGGTTACAACCTTCAATCAGGATGTCGAAAGTATAAACTATTATAATAACATCTTTGGGCCAATTGGCACGCAAAATCCTGAATCTTCAGAAGAGATACTCAACTTGATGAAAGGGCTTTGGCCAGATGGCGCGCCATACACTTACGGCGGATATGGCCGGGGCGGCGGTACGCCCGTCAAGTATGTCTTCACGGGTAACCCCGCTCAATCGGATGAATGGAGCATGTGTTCAGAAAACACACCTTTTGAGGATCGTTACATCCTGACCTCCACTGGCGGGTTGAGTTTTTTCCCGCAGGATACCCTGACACTCCGCCTGGCCACAACCCTGCATTTTGATGTGCCTACGCCATGCCCGGATTTATCGGCGAAGGTGAGGCCAAATGTTCAACAACTGATTCAGGCCGATCAGCAAGGCTGGGTGAGCGCCTCCGGCAGCATTGTACCCATCCGGTATATGGAAGGTCAGGGGACAATCACGCTGGATGCCCATCTGCCGGGCGCCACAGCCTGGCAATGGAGTACCGGAGCAACCACCGCCACGGTATTGGTCAGTCAACCGGGTGATTATATGGTAACGATCAGCAACCAGGCCGGATGCCCAGTTGTAGAACGCATCACCGTGAAAGCCGGGTTTAGCGGTGTTCAACACATCAATCAGCCTGCGTTTGCGATTACGACGGCTCCTGTGCCCGCTGTCGAAAGTTGTTTGTTGACGTTCAATGCGCCTGTTTCGGGCGATTTGCGCATTTTCAATGCACAAGGCCAGTTGGTCAAAATGCACCATTTGTCTGACACCAAGCAGTTCAATCTGGATGTGTCAGCCCTGACGTCCGGTGTGTATTGGTTGACGGTTCAGACGCCTTCCGGCCATGTGCATTCAGGGAAAATCGTCGTGATGTGATTGTTGGGTTAAAAACGCCATCCTGCTGTAATGAACCACTTCAACAGGATGGCGTTTTATACCTGGATTTAAGTGATTTTGAAGATTTACATGATTGATTTTCCTGATTTACAGGATTTACAGACGAGAGTCGTTCAAAACCACTTGGGGTTGACTATAACCCAACTAAAGCAATATCATCCATGCAAAAACAACCCTTATTGTTCGCCCTGGTTGCGGTAGCCATTTTTACCGCCTGCAACGCTTTTTCCTCGCAACCTGCTCCGGCCCCCGCAGAAGTCAAGCCTGATCCGGTTGTATATGGCACGCTGGATACAGCCACATTCGCTGCCGGGTGCTTCTGGTGCGTCGAAGCCGTATTTGAAAGCCTCAAAGGCGTAAAAGAAGCGGTGTCAGGCTACTCCGGCGGACACACGCAAAACCCAACCTACGAACAAGTTTGTTCGCATACCACCGGCCACACTGAAACCGTGCAGGTTTACTTCGACCCGAAAATGATTTCGTACCAGACTTTGCTGGAAGTATATTTTGCCTCGCAAGACCCCACTCAGGTGAATGGCCAGGGGCCTGACCACGGCGACTCCTACCGGTCAGTGATTTTTTACCACAACACCGGACAGCGCGATCTGGCCGAAGCGTATAAAATCAAACTGGATCAGTCCGGTGAGTACAAAGCGCCCATTGCGGTCATTATTCAGCCCCTGGAAAAATTCTGGCCCGCTGAAGACTACCACCAAAACTACGAACCCAATCACCCTGAAAACCCGTACGTGCAGCGTGTGTCTATTCCGCGGCTCAATCGTGCCAAAGCGAAGTTCCCGGAGTTGTTGAAGGATAAATAGCCAATTCCAACACAGTTTGTCACCCTGAACGCAGTGAAGGGTCTGCGACCCGCGAAGTGGAAATGTTCACAACTGTTTAACCAGATTCTTCACTGCGTTCAGAATGACAACTTTGTTCAGCATGACAAAATGGTCGTGATAACCAAATAACCAGTTCAACAAATAACCAGATCAACAAATAACCAGCCCTTTTCCGATATTTTTAAATTTCTTTGCGGCCGGAATTTCCTTGTAAATGGTTTTCAATAGTCTGGTTTTTCTGGTTTTTGCGGTCGTTTTTTTCCCATTGTATTTTGGTACAAAGGGAAGGACGCGCCTGTGGGTGGTACTGCTGGCCAGTTACCTGTTTTATGGCTGGTGGGACTGGCGATTTCTGAGTCTGATTGTTTTTTCGACCGTCCTGGACTTTTGGTTTGGCCTTTGGCTGGCTTATATGGACGAGCCGGAACGCGTGCGCAAGGACTGGGAAAATGGAAGCACGGTCTCGCGTGTTTTGGGCCGTTTGACGTTATGGGCCAATAGTTTTGGCTTGAAAAGAGCCGCTGTGCTGACTTTTAGCATGGTGATGAACCTGGGTTTTCTGGGCTTTTTCAAGTATTTCAACTTTTTTGCCGAAGGCTTTGCCGAAATGGTGCGCTGGGTGGGTATGACGCCTTCCTGGACGACGCTTAACATTATCCTTCCGGTTGGTATTTCGTTTTACACGTTTCAGAGCATGTCGTACACGATTGACGTGTACCGCAAGGAAATTGACTACGATATTTCCCTGTTGCGCTTTGGTGCTTTCATTGCCTTGTTTCCGCAATTAGTGGCCGGGCCGATTGTGCGCGCCGGCGATTTGCTGCCGCAAATGAAGGAAGACAAGCGCTTTCAATGGCCTGCCTGGTATAGCGGATTGGGGCGTGTTTTATGGGGTTTTTTTAAGAAAGTCGCCATTGCTGACTCGCTCGCGCCTTTTGTGGATCAATGTTTTTCTGCGCCTGAAACATTCGGTTCCATGCACCTGCTCATTGGCGTGGTATTTTATTCCTTTCAAATTTATTGCGACTTTTCAGGCTACTCTGATATTGCCATCGGACTGGCCCGGATGATGGGCTATCATTTTCCGGAAAATTTCCGCACGCCGTATTTTTCCAAAAGTTTTTCAGAATTCTGGACACGCTGGCATATTTCGCTCTCGTCGTGGCTGCGCGATTACCTGTATATTCCCTTAGGCGGTAATCGGCACGGGAAATTGGCGACTTACAAAAACAACATGCTGACCATGTTGCTCGGCGGGTTGTGGCATGGCGCGAATATGGCCTTCGTATTCTGGGGCTTCCTACACGGGCTTTACCTGATTCTGCAACGTGCGGTCACGCCACTTTGGCGCGCTTTGGTCAAGGCCATTCGCCTGCCGAAATTCCTTGACGATGCGCTGGCCATGGGCGTCGTTTATGCCCTGACGCTCCTGGCTTGGGTGTATTTCCGCAGTGGCAGCATTGGACTGGCAGGGGGCGACAGTTTTGCGACGGCCAATACCGTATTAACGCGCATTTTCAGCGGGGAAGGTTTCAGTTTTGGCGCGATCATTCACAAATTTGTGGTGGTAAAAGGCGTTATTCTATTGGCCATCCTGCTGCTGATCGAAGCCTCCAATCCATATTTCCGATGGAATTACCATCAGATCGAACGCCCGGCCCTGCGCATGGTACTGTTTGCAGGCTTGCTTTGGCTGCTGGCGTTTTTCGGCAGTTTTGGCGCTAATGCGTTTATCTATTTTCAGTTTTGAAAATGGCAAAACCCAAGGTGCTTTCGAGTGCTTATGAACCGCTAAAGACGCCAAGGGCGCGAGGTTTCTACTAAAATTTCATAAAAGCGCGCAACTGCGTTTCTTTCCCGCTTTTCAACATCAGTGTATATCGCCCTGAAGGCAATTGGTGAATGTCTATGTTAAAGTCGTTGTTCGCTGTGCAATGACGTATCAGCGCTTTCCCGTCGCCGTTGAGGATGACTATTTCAAAAGGCTGTTCAACGGCCGTTTCTGTGGCCATTTTTAACTGAATAAAATCTGACGCCGGATTCGGTGACAGCGTCCATTTTAAAGCAGACTGGTCAGGTTGTGACACCGCCGATACGCTGTTGGGGCCACTGAATGTTGGTGTTTGCGGAACAAACGGGCCTGTACCGTTGGGTACTAGCGCCCAGGCGATATTGGTGGTTTGAAGACTATACGACATAGAGTCCAGCATCGTTTCGTTTTCAAGCATGAGGAACAGTTGGCCGCCAGATTTATCCAGTTTAAAGGCTGCATGTTGGCCGGGCTGTTCGATATCCCGGTCAGCCCAGACGATGAGGTAGGCATGTGGCGCAAGTTTCAGGTCGTCAGGGAATGCCCAGCGTTTCAGAAAGTCGGCATCGTTGCTCAGGTAACACCCCCGCAGCGAAGCCGTATCGTTACTATTGTTAAAAATTTCTACCCAGTCGGCGTATTCGCCGTTGGGGTCAGCCACGCCTTGATGATCTGCCGCTGCCACGATTTCATTGATGGTCAGTCCGGAAGGCGGCGGACTGGCCGTGCATTCCATGTTCAGGGTGTCTAATTGGTATTGAAAAGCCGTGCAGCGCTCGGTCATAATCAGGCGCAGGGTTGCGACTTTCGTGTCATACGCCTGGGGTGTAATATGAAAAAACGGGTCAGACAAAAAGATTTCCCGAATCTGCTGATTATACTGATCTATTTTCTGGTGCAATGTTTCCGGCACAAAAAGATATCGCATGGCTTCACAAGCGATTTGCAGGTAGTGCTCGCGGTATTTGGGCCGTTGCAGCATTTTGGGAAACAACTTGTTCGTTGGCTGTGGCAATAACGGATGATCCACAAACGGATAAAGGGAGTAATCCAAATCCCACGGAATCCAGGAGATCAATCCCTGCCGAGGTTCGTGGTAGATGTAGCAGTTATTCCCGTTAATGATGGGATTATCAGTGGCGTTAATGAAGGTTTGTATCAGGAAAAAACGAAGGTAAGCATTTATATCCAGGGTGGTATCAAGGGCTTGTTCGAAGGCATAGCCTGAAAGATTGCTCTGAATGTATTTAATTTCATTCAAATGATCAAAAGTATTCGGCCCTGATACAACTTCTTCTATGGTACCATACTTGTAAAGCGTGCCTTCATCGTCGGCAAAATAATTCCGCAGGAAATTCTTGTCCACTTGCTCTACTATCGTGTAAAGTCCCTGAAAAACATTGTTAATATACACCTTTGTAAATGCGGTACGGGGGCCGCGAATGCCCATTTTACGGTAAATATAATACGACATGGCGATGCGCATGTGCGTTGAGTCATTCAATGAATTATTCAGGTTGAACTTTTTGACACCGTCATAATCCTGCCCCGGAGCAAAAGCATTCAGGTCAATTTTGAGTGGTATTTTTGAAAAAAAACCGCTCGATTGACCCTTCATTCGAATAGCCACAGAATCCATCAGTTGGCCGTCTATACGCAGCCGGCACATGCGATAGGGGACTTCGACACCCACGGGAACCTTCCAGTCGTTGCGTAGAAGTTCTTTGAAATTCGGCTCGTCCGCTTCAACCCTTATTTCATGTACAATGGCTTCGCTGAATAGTTGGTCGCCGTCAGTTTGAGCCAGGAGATGGCAGGTAAATGGAATTGTCCAAATCAGGAGCAGGAGAATGTTTTTCATGTGAGCTAAGCGTTATGGGTA
>JADZBJ010000225.1 GCA_020852155.1 Saprospiraceae bacterium
CGAAAATGAGGGTCATTTAAACGAAATCACACCTTCGGCTGATTTAACTTTGCGCAGGCGAACAGGTCAAATGACCGATTATTTCGCTTTTCACAATCAATACTGTCACTATGATGACCTCCACTTTGCTTTTTCTCGGCAACCTTGGCGCTACCGAACTTGTGCTGATTTTTCTTGTGGTTTTGCTCCTTTTCGGAGGCAACAAAATTCCTGAACTGATGCGCGGACTCGGTCGCGGCATTCGCGAATTTAACAATGCTAAAAACACTGTCGAAGATGAAATTCGTCAGGGCATGCGCGAAGCCGAAAAGAAAAACACCGACAACAAATAAGCGTTCCTACAACGCTTTTATTTCACTGAACGGAAGCCATCAGCCACTCGTGTTTCACGGGTCGTTGGTGGCTTTTGTTATAGCGAAAGTTCTAATCAAGCATGAAATCACCACACTATTGGCTTTTTATACTCTGCCTGTTCATGGTGAACATGGGCAATGGCCCGGTCAGAACCGATAAACCCAAAAATATCATTCTCCTCATCGGCGATGGTATGGGTTTGACACAAATTTCTGCCGGGATGTATGCCAATGGCAATAGCCTGAACCTGGAAAAAATGCCCGTGACAGGCTTGATGACCACCTATTCTTACAACAAACTTATCACCGATTCCGCCGCCGGCGCTACCGCTTTTGCCTGTGGTTGCAAAACCCGTAACGGCGCACTCGGTATGACCGCCGATAAAAAACCGTGTCGCACCATCCTGGAGCAGGCACAATCATTCAATATGGCCTGCGGCCTGGTGGCTACTTGCAGCGTTACGCACGCTACTCCTGCAGCCTTCGTCGCACACGTACAAGAACGCGCTGATAAAGAGGCTATTGCTACTTATTTTGTAGAGAAACCCCTCGATTTGTTTATTGGCGGCGGACTGCAATTTTTTGAAAACCGCAAACTGGATCAACGAAATATCAGGCGCGAATTGGAGGGGAAAGGATGCTTGATCTACGATTATCGCGATAAAAAACTCTCGGAAGTGCCCTTCGATCCTGCGCACCCGGTCGCATGGTTCAGCGCCATGGATGAACCGGATCATATCCTGAACGGCAGAGATTACCTGCCCCTGGCCGCCCGTATTGCGCCTGATTTTTTGAAAAAACGCGCCAATGGCAAGGGCTTTTTTATGATGCTCGAAGGCTCGCAAATTGACTGGGCCTGCCATGCCAACGACGGCAAACGAGCCATTGCCGAAATGCTGGATTTCGATGCGGCGATTGGTGAAATTCTCCGGTTCGCCGAACGCGACGGTGAAACGCTCGTCGTCGTGACGGCCGACCATGAAACAGGCGGCATGGCCATCGAACAAGGTTCAAACCTGGATTCTTTGGCACTTGATTTTACATCAACTTACCATTCGGCTTCGATGATTCCGGTTTTTGCCTACGGCCCCGGTTCAAAGTCCTTTTCCGGTATTTACGACAACACAGACATTTACAAGAAAATGATAGCCGCTTTGCAGTGGTAAGTGGTTAACGGTTAGTGGTAAGTGTTTTAAAATGAGTAAATTATGAAAAAAACTAACCGCTAATCACTTACCACTAACCACTCAAATCTTCATTTTCCACCTTTTGTGGCTCCAGAGCCAGTTTTCCGGTTGTGCTTTAATTTCGGATTCAATGAGTGCGGCGTAGGCGCGGGTGATGTCACCTTCGGCGGCTTGTTCAATCTCGGTGAACAAGGGCCGGTAATGCAGTTCGTAAAACCCGCGCTTTATCCTTCTGAGTTGAAAATGCAGTACCGGGTAGTTGAATTTTCGGGCCAGCACATCCACGCCGGGCAGAAAGGCGGAATCCTGATTCAGGAATTTCACCCAGTGTGCACTTTTTCGACTGGATGGCGACTGGTCAGACAGAAATAAAAAGGCCGAGGGGTCGCCGCGTCGCTTGCGCATGACGGCAAACACTTCATCCATAGCCGCTAACAACGACCCGCCGCGTGCCCGGCTTTGGTTGTAATACACATCTACGGTTTTGTTGCTCAGGGGTTTATATACCGTTACGGCCATGCCGTGCAGTTCGGTGGGGATAGTCAGGCAAGCCAGTTCCCAATTGCCGTAGTGACTGCCCGTAACCAATACAGTTTGTCCCTGATCGAGATAATGGTTAAGTAATTCCGGGTTCATGCACGGGCAACGACGTTCAATTTCGTGAAGTGGCGCATGAAACGACTTGATGGTTTCCAGCGTGACATCGCACAGGTTTTGGTAGGAGAGCCGGGCGATTTTTTCGATTTCCGGGGCTGATTTTTCCGGAAAGGCGTTGCGCAGGTTGTCGAATACCACCT
The DNA here is from genome assembly GCA_020852155.1 of Saprospiraceae bacterium. GTDB lineage: Bacteria > Bacteroidota > Bacteroidia > Chitinophagales > Saprospiraceae > M3007. The sequence continues at coordinate 2,338 of JADZBJ010000225.1, forward strand.
TTTTGCGATAGCCCACAATCCGATAAAGCACAAATGCCAGGCCATCAGCCATTGGAGGAAGGGCTGACCAGGGCAGTAGCCGGAAACCCTGAGCGACGAGGCGCAGTAATACCGCAGCGACTTTTTCCATATCAAAGAAGGTTCACTTCGGGTTCGAGGCGCACGCCAAATTGCTGCTCAACGGATTCAATAATGCGCCAGGCTAATTGGCCGACTTCCTCGCCGGTAGCGCCGCCGTAGTTAACGAGAACCAGAGCCTGTTTTTCGTAACTGCCTGTGTTGCCCACGCGTTTGCCTTTCCAGCCGCATTGTTCGATCAGCCAGCCAGCCGGAATTTTTACTCGACCGTCAGGCAGGTCGTAGGCCGGAGCGTCGGGGCGTTGTTGACGAATGCGTTCCAGCACCGACCGATCGGTTTCGGGGTTTTTGAAAAACGAGCCGCAGTTGCCAATCACCGCCGGGTCGGGTAGTTTAATTTTGCGAATATCTATGACAGCCTGGCTGACATCGGCAATAGTCGGGTGATCAATGCCGCGCTTTTCGAGGGTGTTGCGAATGTCGCCGTAATTCAGGTTGAGTTGGTGGCGCTCCTGAGGCGTCAGGGCCAGCGTAACCGAGGTGATCCAGTATTTCCCTTTGGCTTCCCGTTTAAAAATGCTGTCGCGGTAACCAAATTGGCATTCCTCCTTTGAAAACTCACGGATTTGGCCATTCATGTCAATAGCCTCCAACTTGACAAATACGTCCTTCAACTCCACCCCGTAAGCGCCTATGTTTTGTACTGGCGCCGCACCGATTGCGCCGGGTATGAGGCTCATGTTTTCGATACCGCCCAGATTTTGCTTTATGCTCCATAACACCACGTCATGCCAGATTTCGCCGCCGCCGAAGGTTACCCAGACTTTTTCGGGTGTTTGCTGTTCA
>JADZBJ010000226.1 GCA_020852155.1 Saprospiraceae bacterium
CGGAGTTTTTCTCCACCGAATTTAAGTCGCGATGGCTTTACGGGAAAATCCTGCGCGACAACAACGACAACTGCCTGCCTGACGTCGGGGAGTCGCCGCTGAACCAGTGGATTGTCCGCGCTACTCATCAAACTGACGGACAAAAGCAATACGCCCGCAGTTTTAACGACGGGCGTTACGAACTCAACCTGGACAGTGCGGTTTATTCAGTTGAGTTGCTACCCCCGGCGCCGACCTGGGACGATTGCGATGCTGCGCCGGTAGTTGACCTCACGCAAAACACAGCCGATTCGCTGAATTTCTCCGCTGAAGTCTTCGAAAATTGTCCGCTGCTGAATATCGAAATCAGTGTGCCGTTTTTGCGGCGCTGCTACCCCAATAATTATCAGATCAGGTGGTGCAACCTCGGCAGCGCTGCCGCTGATTCTGCGGTGGTGACATTGAACCTGCCGACAGGGCTTATCCTGCAAAGTGTAGGGTTGCCTTATGTATGGACCGGTTCGCATCAGATTCAGGTGTTTGTTGGGACCGTAGCGGCTGGCGATTGCGGGCAGTTTACGATGCAGGTTTTGGTGGATTGCAACGCCGAATTGGGCAGCACGCTCTGCGTGAATGGCGCCATTTCGCCGGATTCGCTGTGCGTCAATGCCCCCAACTGGTCGGGTGCCGACCTGCATGCCGATGCACGCTGCGATATGGATTCGGTCTTTTTCAAGATCGAAAACCGGGGCGGCGGCGGCATGATTCAAAACCTTGAATATGTCATCATCGAAGATGAGGTGATTATGCGCACCGGAAGTTTCCAGTTGCCCGCCGGAGATTCGGTGATTGTTTCCTTCCCGGCCACGAGCGGTTATCAGCGCATACAGTTTCCGCAGGAACCTGGACACCCTTATCCGGGCCTGGTCAGCGCTGGTATGGAAGGTTGCGGCGCGGGTTTTACGGGCTGGTTTTTCACGAATTATCCGTTTGAAGACCCTTCGCCATTTAGCGAGCAGGAATGCTCGGCGGTGATCTCCTCTTTTGACCCGAACGACAAGGCTGCTACGCCACAGGGTGTCGGCGATGCGCATTATATCTGGCCTGAAACGCGGCTGAAGTATAAAATTCGTTTTCAAAACACCGGAACGGATACGGCATTTACGGTCGTGCTGCGCGATACGCTTTCGACCTGGCTGGATGTATCCACTTTTCAAACGGGCGCTGCTTCGCACACTTATACGTGGGATATTTCGGGTCAGGGTGTACTGACGGTCCGATTTGACAATATTTTATTGCCGGATTCGACGACCAATGAACCGGCCTCGCACGGGTTTGTATCTTTTTCCATTCGACCCTCGGCGGATATGCCGCTCGGACTGGTGCTTGAAAACCGTGCGGGTATTTACTTCGATTTCAACGATGTGGTGCTGACCAATACTGTTTTTCATACCGTGGATACGGGCTTTCTGGCGGTTAATCCTTCCATTTCAATAAAGGATATCAAGGAAGAAAATACCCTTGTTATTTACCCTGTTCCCGCCCGTGAAACAGTGTATATATCGTTGAAAGACAAACCTTTAAAACAAGGCAGTATTCGGCTGTTCAATGCGCCGGGGCAATTGGTCAGGCAACAAAAAATCACAGGAGCAGACTTTGAACTTTCACGCGGAAACCTGCCGTCGGGCTGGTATTTACTGGAAATACGCGACGGTGATGTCGTGGTTAGTCGCGGGAAAGTGGTGTTTAAATAGCAGGGGCGGGGCTTGCCCCCGCCCTGCTCAGCGCGAAGCTAAGTCTCATATTTAACCGGGATAAGTCTCGTGTTTAACCGGGGCAAGTCTAAAATACGAGATGGACAAGTCTCGTAACTGAGTAAAGACAAGCATTATTCGGGGGCAAGCCCCATAACCAAGGCAGGGGCAAGCCCTGCCCCGACGGGTGTCACTACTTTTATTATGAACATATTTTCACGCATTTTCACACTTTCATGCTTGATTGTTTCAGGCATTTCGGCGCAGCCGGGTACACTCGACAACAGTTTTGGTACAGGTGGCAAGGTCATTCACAGCATTGGCGTTAAGGACGACTGGGCCTGGTGTGCTGCGCTTCAGCCGGATGGCAAAATCATCGCGGCAGGTTATTCCACTGTTGATTTCGTGACGCGCCAGGCGGTGACTCGATTCCTGCCCAACGGAACTCCTGACGCCAGTTTTGGTACGGGTGGCAACTATGTTTCGACTACGGAGCGGGAAGTCCTTGGCGTAGCCCTCCAAAACGATGGCAAAATCGTCACCTGCGGATTTCAGTACAACAGTAATTTTTACGGCGGTTTTGCGGTGTCGCGCCTGAATGCGAATGGTACGCCTGATGCTACGTTTGGTACCAACGGCTCGGTTCGTCATGCTTTTAATACTGTAAAAGAAGAAGCACACACGGTTGTCGTTCAATCCGATGGCAAAATCATCGCAGCAGGTTTTGTTGAAACAGGCACCAACAATTACAATTTTGCACTGATTCGCCTGAACGCCGATGGTACATTGGATAACTCGTTCGGCACTGCCGGGAAAGTGACGACTCAGGTCGGCACGGGCCATGATGTTATTGAAGACATGATCTTGTTGCCTGACGGCAAAATTCTGGTTTGCGGTAATTCATGGGATGCCATGAACCAGGACCACATCGCCCTGGCGCGGTATAACACGAATGGCACGCTGGATAACACTTTTGGTACTAACGGCATTTACGTCGGGCAAAAAGGCGAAGGCATTGAACTGCTCCGGGCCAGCGATGGCAAAATCTTGCTGGCTGGTCGCGAAGTGGGCACAACCGTACCCGATGCTTTCATCTGGCGTTTCAGTGCCAACGGCGTACTTGACAATACTTTCGGTACCGCAGGACTTGCTTCGGTGGCGGATATTTCGCTGAATGGCGCTGCACTACAAAACGATGGCAAAATCATCATCACGGGTCTTAAATCTTCGGATTTTGCCACGGCTCGCCTGACAGCAAATGGAAGTCTGGATAACGCTTTCGGCACGAATGGCGTGGCCAAGACTAACCTGGCGCCATTTTCCGGCCTCGATCAGCCACACGAAGCGCTGATTCAGTCTGACGGAAGAATTCTCATCGTCGGTGAATCCTATCAGGGATCGAAGCACAACATGTCCATGGCGCGCTATCAGGCTTCTGGCAGCAGCGGGTTAGATGACGCCGAAGTATTTACCTCTTTCAAGGTATTTCCTAACCCAATGGCGGATGATTCACGCTTGCAAATCGCTTTGGAGGATGATTTTACCGGAACTTTACGGTTTGACCTGATCGCGCTTGACGGACGCATTTTAAAAACGTTTTACGAAGAAAAAACGGCGCGTAACGTCATCGAGGTTCTAAACGTTGTCGAGGTTCTAAACCTCGACAACGTTAGCGCATTTTTCCTGCGTATTTCAGGTGGTAAATACTCCGCAACGCGCTTGGTATTGCGATAACTCCCGACAATCATGAATAAATACCTGCTGGGCTTACTTCTTTTTACGGCGCAAATCGCTGCTGGGCAAACTGAACTCTTTCACGTTTTTGGCCGACCATACAGGCCATCGCAGAACCCGTATATCGTATCTGCGGCTGAAAAAGGACACTTTTGGGTGGCTGGTGAAATGGCCGATTGCGGCGAGTCAGACATTCTGCTGGCCGAGACAGACTCAACGGGAACAATCGTTCGGGCGGATACGCTCGGCGACATTTCGACCGATTCATACATCCTGGACTTCAAACGCGACAGTAGCTCAGGCGTGCTCTGGTTGCTCACCTTGCGTCAGCAATTGTTGGATGACGCGATTCCCAATGCCTTAGTCATTCATAAATTTGATGAAAATGGGCACTTGCTTCTGGAAAAACACATTGCAAACGCTCCTTTTGGCTATGTGCAACCGATATCAGGCGGCGGCGTTGTCGTGGCCGCTGCCGGCGAATACAGTTGCCGGTTGATTCGACTTGCAGCCAATGCAGATCAGGTATGGGCAACAGATGTCAGTGGTATTAATGTCAATGAAGATTTTGACCAGTTGACCGGAAGTGACTCCGGGACAATTATCTGGACCACCCGAAATTTCAATAATCAGGAAGTTGTTTTGAATGCGTTTGCCGTATCAGATGGCGCCTTGTTGTGGCAAAATGCCTTAGATGCGCCGCTAAACGTCAGTAAAGTAACCGCAGTTGGGGCCTGCTATAACCTGAAAGACAGCACCACCATCGCTCATTACGAACTTCAAAACAACAACAATACATTGCAATATGTATTCACGAAGGTCAATGCGGAGGGTACTGAACTTTGGCAATTTGTAGCGTATTCTCGTAGGTATACCCAGGGGCTGTCGCGTCAGATCACGGTAGATACGGCGACCAACACGTGTACGCTGCTCAACTCCGGCGGTTACGTGCGTTGCGACCTCGATTCCGGGTATGTTGTTTCGGAATACGATTTTCACCTTCTGCCACTTGCTTCAACACAGGAAGACTGGAGCAGTGCCCTGTTGACAGACAGCGCCTTGACATTGGTCGGGCGGCTGCAAGGGCAGGCGCACTTTGCACGATTTGACATGGTGGATTCCACCTTTTCGCAGCAAAAAGACCTGTTTACATTGCCCAGCCAATTTGAAACTGATGCCATTGCCATGATGACTACCGACGAAGATGGTAACTATTTTGTAGCGAATTATCAGGATTTTGAAGGGCAACTGAGTACCGATGTGATACTCCGCAAGTTTAATGCCGTCGGGGATTTAGCGTTTCAAAAGACATTTTTTAATCGCAACAGACAATACCCGCAGGCGCTGACCCGGTTGCAGGATGGACATATCCTGCTCATGTCTTTTTCCGATGTGTACTCGGATACGTCAAAGTTGGTTTTGCAAAAAATCAATGCCTTGACTGGCGATTTAATCTGGGAAAAACGACACCTTCAACCCATTTCGATGTCAAGACGGGATCGTTCGCCGGTAAAAGCCACGACGGATAATGGCGTCATTGTAGTACTCACACGACAATTCAAACTGCCCAATGGTGAAAAAGTAGAGTATCAAACCTGCGCTATCCGATTCTCTGCGCTGGGTGATACCGTCTGGGCCGCCCGATATTTACCGGATGCCAATGCCGCTGCGGCCACCAGCAAACGACGGTTTTTTACCGACATGGAATGGATGCCCGACGGTTCGCTGCTGGCCATCGGCGAAGTGGAAATGGCCCACGGATTTGGATTGCATTTTAATGCTGTAAATGGCCAGCAAATCGCTGCATTTGAAGTGAACCCCGGCATTTTTCCGGATGCCCGCCTCAATACGGTAGTGCCCATTTCCATGACGGAGGCCATCGTGCATGCCAACCCGCGAAGGATAATGCGTATTTCGACCGTGACAGGTCAAGTGCTTCACTTTGAGTTTTTATATTTTAATAATGGCGCATCTCAATCATCGCACCTGTTTCGTACGCCCGATGGCCGGGTAATGGGCCTTTTCGGAAACATTCCATACCATCCGGATTCCAAGGGCTTTCGGGTGGTTGAAATCAGGGAGAACGACCTGAGTATTTTGTCCAACACTGAATTGCGCGAAGAAAACCTGGTGATGAGCGATGCCGTCTTGTTGCCTGATTGTGGAATAGCCGCTGTCGGGCCATTCCGAAACGGTGCGGATAATGATCTTTACCTGACGAAAATCGCCCCGGTTTGTACGTCGGTTGAAGTCGTCAATCCGATAGCCGCTGAATCGGCTTTTGAGGTGCATCCCAATCCGCTGGCGGAGCATGAGGCGCTTCAAATCAGCCTTGAAAACGACTTTTTGGGTAAGGTCAAATTCGAGGTTTTCAGCCTGAACGGTCAGCGTCTCGGATTTTTTGTAGGAGAAAAAAACGCTCGAGAGCAGGTGTTTGAATGGAAAAACGTACCCGGTACAGGGCCGTTTCTCTTGCGTATGTCGGACGGAAAAAATGCGGTGACGCGGTTGGTGATACGATAACGAAAACAACAACGTCGTCGAGGTTTCAAACCTCGACGACGTTAGCCCATCCATATAATCTACAAAATTTTCATATAAAACCATGTTCAAGCACCTCGCTAAAAACCCCGCAATAAGCTTTTTGCAAACTGGCGCCATGGCATTTTTGCCCCTACTTACCTTGACTGTAGCCGGGCGCAAGTTGCAAAATGCCCTTGGCTCCAATTGGTTTGAGGTTTTCACAATGACCTCTGCCTACCTCGCTCTTTTTGGTAGCCTGACACTTTTGACCGCAGTCGGTTATTTTTTGAAAGTGAAAAACGGAGGGCAAACCAGTATTGTGAAAAGCCGCATACAGCTCGCCTTTACCGTTACGGCTATGGCCTTTTTCATCACCGGAGCCTTGCTTTTGCCTACAATTGGCCAGCGCATGATGGGCGGTTTTGTTGCCCTTTCGCTGCTGTCTATGCTTGCCGCATTGAGCGTTTTTGTAGCGAACCTATTGACCAGGAAGGGGAATGATATGGAGGACTAATGGCCGTGGGCATCGCATTGGAAATTTCAGACAACTCCTCAATCCCGGCAACTCACGGGGTGGCCCGTGTTGCATGGTCAACCCCTAACTGATTACTCTACAGATTTAACAACAACGTCGTCGAGGTTTAAAACCCCAACAACGCTTTAATTTCAGCATTGATTTCGGCCTGGCTGGCGTCTTTAAAACTGGCGAGGTGTTCAGCGATATTCTGAGGTTTATCCACCTCGATCTTTTGAGCGCGGAGTTGGTAAGTATTGCCCATATTCGCGTCATTGCCGAGGCACAGGCCCAACATTTTACCATCGCGCTGGACAAAAAGCGGCATGTCTTTCAATGCTCCGGCGGGGTTGAAGGTCTGAGTCAGGTAGAGGGTTGCTGCGACATTGCCTTCAATAGACAGTTCTACTGTTTCACAGGCAGCGCCCTGAATGGTTACGACCGGCGAACTGGTCTGCTTCATGATAAAAGCGGGGTCATTGTACGGGCCAAAAATGTTGGAAGCCAGGTCGTTTTCGCCGGTTTCTTCCTGCCTGAATTTCTTGTTGCCAAATGTAAGACAGGAGTAGGCTTTTCCGGCCTTTAAATCCTTGATGATCTCAACCGTAATCACGTCCATAGATTTTGGCGTCGGGTTGATGGCATATTTTCGAATCAGAAAAAAACGGTCATCGCCGTAGGCTGAATAGCGTGTTTTAGCGAACATCAGTTGGCCAACAGGGTCGTCAGCGCTGACATTTTCGTAACCATAATCAATAAAAATGGATTTAATTTCGGACTTATTTTCCTGTGCATGGCTGGTAAATTGAAACAGCAAAAGACCCAAAACCCATGTAAAAAAGCATTTTTGATACAACATTCCTGAAAGATGTTTCGGTGAAAAGATGTCATAAAATTACGAATTAATCGGCTGTTATGACAAATTTTTGTATGTCTTTTTCAGATTCAACTCATTGAAATTCAATATAATATGAGATTTTTTAACGATAAAACTATACTTGTCGCCAGCATTCTTATGCTATGCTTGCCACTCTCTGCTCAACTGGAATGGCAACGTATGCCCGGGCCGCCCGGAGGATTCGCTTATGGCTCATTCGGCATCGGTACAGGCGGTAAATGGCTTCGGCTGGGTGCTACTGCAGGTGTTTATGAAAGTGCCGACAATGGCTTAAACTGGAAATGGAACGACTATCCGGGTACTATACACACCGAAGCGGCGCTGGCGCTGGCTAACGACGGCTGGCTTTGGTACTTTAATTTTGATCGCCTTTCGCGTTCTTCCAACAACGGCCAAACCTGGATAGATGTCCTGGATGAAGGCTCAACCTGGACATCAACCAACGTGACGGCCACTACGGTACTCGACAGCGGTGCTATTATGCTCGGTATTCGGGGTGGGAATATCGTACGCAGCCTCGACAGCAGCCGAACCGCCACGAATGTACTGACGGGCAGTTTTAACAGCCTGATACGCAACCCGCAAAATGGCCACCTCTACGCCTGGAAAACAGCCGCCACTGCCGGACAAATCAATCCCATCCGGCGCAGTATCAACAACGGACAAACCTGGGCTATCTGGGAAAATGACGCCCTAACCACAGGAAAAAACATCACAGGCATTGCTTTTTCACCCAATGGATCGGTGTTTCTCGTAACTAACGGGAACTTGTTGCGCTCAGACGACGATGGTGTTACCTGGGTGGAATTGGCCATTCAGCCCAGCCATGTAGTGGCCACGAATACAGGGCGTTTGCTGGCTGAGGTACAAAGCAGTCCTACTTTTTCCGACGACAATGGTGCGACCTGGCAGCCGTTGTCCTATAAAGATATGCGCAAATTCGCCGTCATGCCCGACGGTACTATTTTCACTGAATATCAATATAGTGGATTGTATCGCAGCAATGACGACGGTAATACATGGCAGTTTTCAGCATACGGTATGCCTAACCACGTTGGTGCTATAAAGATGCATTTTTTTCAGGATAATCACGTAATGGCTATCACGAAAGAAGGTGTTTTTTATAGTGAAAATGGCGCTAATAACTGGACAATGCGGCGCAGTACACTGGGCAACGAAGAAGATTTTTATCCAGGCTGGCAATCAGTCATCGTTTCAGATTCAGCCATTTGTATCGTGATAAAAGATAGTTTACTTAAATCGGCTGATCGGGGCCAGACCTGGCAAAACATCACACCGCCACAATTTGCCAACAACATAGATTTCACAGGTTTTGGAGTCGTTGACAATGTGCTGTTTTTCAGATTCCTGGATGCTGATTACAACTCAATTACCCTGCGCTCGGAGGATTCTGGTGTATCATGGCAAAATTTGGGAACTATTGAGATCAACAACCCTGTAATGGCACCGGATGGTTCTTTCTGGAGCTTTGCCTCATCAAACGCACTATATAAATCAACCGACCGCGGCCTCACCTGGTCGCCAATCGTCGCACCGTCGCTTTCGGGCGGTTTTTTTAGGATTATGCCGTTGCTCAATGGCGATATCCTCTTGCTGGGCGGCGGAAAAGTATTGCGCAGCCAGAACAACGGCATTACCTGGACAACTACCAACCAGAACTATATGTCCAACGTGGGGTTGGCGTTGGTGATCAACGATACTCAACTGCTTGTCACGGGTACTCAAGTCGGCAATTCAGACATTCACTTGTTGTCCGTAGATAATGGCTATACATGGCGTATTTTGTCCATGCCGCCTACATACTGGGCTGACAATTTCATTTTTATGACGCCCGACCAACGCTTGTGGGTGGCCAGCGGCGATGGCGCCTGGCGCAGCACCGAACCTGTCGGCGATTTTCTGACAATGGGCGGTTCGGTTGGTCGCGATCAGGTTGAAAACTGCACACTGGCTTTTACAGAGCCGCGATTGCCCGGATTTAAGGTGAAATCTACGGCCACAAACGGCGCAGTCCGCTATGGCATGTCAGGCGCTGATGGATATTACCGGATATTAACCCAGGCGGGTGATTATACCCTGACCGCTATCCCGCCCAACGACCTTTGGGAATCCTGTACAATCACCGCCAATGTGCCCAACACGCAAAATTCCGGCAACATCGGTGGCAAAAATATTGCCATCAAAGCGGCGGTAGTTTGTCCGCGTTTGGAAGTAAATATTGCGACATCCATCCTGCGCAGGTGTTTCGATACGCGTATGGCCATTAACTGGCGCAACACCGGCACAGCCCCGGCGCCCGACAGCCGACTGCAAGTGGTACTCGATCCGTACCTGGATTTGCTGGCGTCCTCCTTTCCTGTTAATGCGCAATCAGGCGATACCTTGTGGTATGACTTAGGCACGATTCCCGTAAATGCCAGCGAAACCATCTACCTCGACCTGAATGTTTCCTGCGATGCTGCGCTGGGGCAAACGCATTGTACCGAGGCGCACATTACGCCTGATACATCCTGCCTGACCTGGCAAGGCGCGATCCTGAAAACCCGCATGGAATGCCTCGGCGATTCCGTATTACTGGAAATAAAAAATACCGGAGCGTCCGACATGACCTCACCCCGAAAATGGCAGGTTTGGCGACAGGTTGATGTTACTTTTGACTCCCTGCTGGTTGCTGAAGGCAATTTTTTCCTGACCACCGGCAGCACATTTACCCATAAAATAGCCGCCACCAACGATGCCTTCCTGATGCTTCGCGCGCCACAGGAGGCAGATTATCCCTACGGTTCGGCCTATGCCCAGAGTTACCTGCTCAACTGCAATAACAGCAATAATCCACCGTACGCCTACGCAACCAGCGATTTGCTGCCGTCCGATGACCTGTTTTGCCTGCAAAATATTGGCGCTTACGATCCCAACGACAAGACAGGCTTTCCGGCAGGTGTCGGCGCCGGGCATCATATTGACCAGTCCGAGCCGCTGACCTACCTGATTCGATTCCAAAACACGGGGACTGATACGGCCTTCACGGTGGTGGTCAGAGACACGCTCTCCTCATGGCTCGACATCGAAACCTTTCAGGTGGATGCCAGCAGCCACCCGATGACCGTCAACCTGCGTGGCGCCAACGAACTGGTTTTCCGGTTTGACAACATCCTCTTGCCAGATTCCAACATCAATGAGGCGGCATCGCACGGGTTTGTCCGTTACAGCATTCGGCAAAAAGACAATAACCCCAACGGGGCCATCATAAAAAACCGCGCAGGCATTTACTTCGACTTCAATTTGCCGGTGATGACCAACGAAACCCGGCACACCATCGGCTTGCCCATGGTGTCTGGCACGGCTGCCGAACCGCATCAGGGTATCGCCGGATTGTTGACATATCCGAACCCTGTTGCCGGGGACTACTTCTGGGTAGAAACCTCCAACGACGAACCAGTCAATGGTTTTCTCGACATATCCGACGCAACCGGACGATGGCTGCGCCGCGAGGTTTTTTCAGGCAATAAAATGCGCATTGACAGCAACACTCTCCCAGATGGGCTTATATTCCTGACCCTGAAAAACGATCAGGGGTTGATTTTGGCAAACGGGCGCGTGGTGTTGGTTGGGCGGTAATGGGCTTGTCCGGGTATAGATAATTTTACAAAATACATGCCCGGTACCAGTGTCGAAATGTCAATGTTTGTGATGGATGCTTCGGTTGCAACGGACTGCGTTGCAACCAGCCTACCTGTAACATCCAATATCTGAATTTCAGCCTGATCTGCCACACCCTCTCCCAGCCGAATGTTCAACACATCCGTTGCCGGGTTCGGGAATATCTGCCAGTTCAGGCTGGCTTCCGCTTCGGGTTTGGTCGCGACCGAACCGATGGTAAAACTCTGTTCCGGTGCAAAATGCGTGGCTTTCATGCCGGCTGTAATGGACTGTACAGACCAGTAATAAGTGCCGTCGGGCAGGTTTTTTAACTTGAAGCTTTCATTGACGCCGGCATTTCCAGGCTCAGGTATGAAACGAAAAGTCGAATCCAACATCGAAAGGGCCGAGAGTACGTCGCTGCCGCCCGGCGTCGTGCCGACGCGAATATTATACGACGTCGCTGCGCCGTTTGACGGGTGTGCCCAGTCGGCCTGATATTTCAGGGTAACATCATCGAAACTGATAGCACTTTCCAGGCTATTGGGCGCTGCCGGAGGCGTTGCATTCAACAGATACATCTGGCTGCCGGTCAGGATGCGGCCTTCGTTGTTTCGGTAAAGCGCAATGGTATAATCATTCAGCAAATGCGCTGCGTCAGGGTCGCCGTCGTGGTCAATATCGGCCATGTCTGCACCAATGCCCGTTTGCGGGAACGTGAAAACCGGATTGAATTGTCCGCCGCCGTTGCGGTAAATTTTGGCATTTACAGTATATCCGGCCAGTAACAGGTCGGGCGCGCCGTCCATATTGTAATCAGCGACCACCACTTCGGGCGAATCGGCATTTTCAATCGTTTGCCAAAGCACAAAGTTGCCGTTGGCATTTTTGTAAATTCGGATTGTCCAAACGCCCTGACCGAAACCGCTAACGATCAGGTCCATGTCGCCATCTTTATCACTGTCGGTTTTTTCGGTGTCGCCACCATAACCGTAATCAATGTCATGATTGACCAAAGGGAATTGGTCGCCGCCCTCGTTTTGCGCCAAACCAGAATAAACGACGCCGCCACACACATAAATATCCTGCAATCCATCCTGATCGTAGTCAATAGGTTCAATACGCGCACGGTTACAGTTGTGAAAATTCAAGGGTGTTTCGGTAAATGCCACGCTGGTCGGATCAGGATAATGAATCAGGCTTACATTGCATTGTACAGGAAGTAACCCGTCGGGGCGATTGTCATTATCGCTGTCAAACCACGCAATTTCGCCCTTTGATGGCGGCAGATCAACCGTGGCGTTTCTAAAAAAATCCCCAAGTCCGTTAGCGTAATAAGGCGAATTAACAAATGCCAGCCCGCTGATAAACAAGTCGTAGTCGCCATCGCCGTTCCGATCTACCCACGACATCTGAGGGCGATCACTATCCCAGTCAGTACCCCAGCCGATGTGGTCGCTTTGCCATTTGAGTTGATACTGACCGTTGTAGTTGCGCAAATAAGTGAACACCTGTAAATAGCGGTCGTTGTTGTTTTCACCGTAATAAGCCAGCACCGCCAGGTCGAGATGCCCGTCGCCATTCAATTCGATCAATCGGGTTTGAAGGATGTGGTAATTGGACGACAGCGCAATGGTGCTGATTTGGGTAAATGGCGTTTCGGTTTTATATTCATACACCTGCGACCAGTCAGAAATCGTGTTGCCGGCCATTGCCCGTACGCGGTAGTAGTAGGTCTGGTCGCAATCCGGTACGATGAGTGTATCCGGGAATCCCGTTTCATCAAAAACAATATTGGTAAAAAGCGGGTCGGTCGCGGCCTGTGCCTGATATTGTTCTGCGCCCTGCACCGACCAAAACGACAGGCGTGCATACACCGGCACATCGGTGGCGCCATTTTCAGGCATATAAAGTCCCGGAGGTGTCAAACTTACTCCTGTGCTGAACGGAATGCTCGTAAATGGCGAACCCTGCCAGTGCCCGTCAATGGTTTGCACCGAAAACCAGTATTGACCCTGCGGTAAGTTGCGTACAGTGAAAGTTCGGCCAGAAGGAACATTACCTTCAGTAAACATCAGCCGGCGACCCGTCGTGTCTGAATCGCAACCGATAATATCGCCCTTGCCCGGCGCGGTGCCGATTCGGACATTATAGCGCAGCACGGCATCCGGGGTGGTCAGGTCGCTGCCGGGCATCCATTCGAATCGAATGGCGCTGTTGTTGTTGGTCATTGCCCAGGTGATTTGCCCTGGCGCTGTGGGCGCTTGTGATACTGTGGGGTAGGGGTTGTTATAGACTGTCGTCCAGTAGTCCCAGGTGTTCGGTGTCTGACTTTGGGTCAGCAAGTCGAGGCGCTGGTCGTGGTTAAAATCACCGAGGCTTAGAAACAGGTTTGTTCCGGTATTTACATTTTGAAACGACTGCCAGGCGCCCGGCGCGACTTGCGTGATGAGTTGTGCCGAATCGCTGCGAATGATGTCCATCACGCCATTGTTGTCGTAATCAGCCAAAACAAAATCAGAAGGGAATCCAATGCTTACGTCAGAGAAAGTCGGGAATGCGCCGGTGCCGTTATTTAGGTAAATCCGCATTCGAGCGTCGGTTGGCCAGGGGTTGGCGATGCCGAAATAATCGCTCACCACGATGTCTGCAAATCCGTCGCTGTTCATGTCGGCGCTGTGCATACAGCCCCACAGGCCGGAAAATATGGTCAATTCGGGTGCGAGAAAGAACTGGTTATTGGTTTGCCGATAGAATTTGATTCTTTTTTGCCAAAGTGGTGATGCGCCTTCGCTTTTCACCGCCAGGTCGAGGTCGCCGTCGTTTTCCAGGTCAAGAAAAGTGAATTTCATACTGCTTTCAACTTGAAATTCACTGGCAGAAGGCTTGTAGATGCCATTTTCCCGATTCCAGAGCGTAATCACGTTTGTGTTGCCGACCATGCCTGCCATGAAAATATCCATGTCGCCATCGCGGTCGTAATCCAGCCATTTTACATCGCCGTGTTCGATGCCCGGCACATCCTGACAAAAAGAAGCCTGACTTAGAGCGCCCTGCTCGTTTCGGATAATTACCGTACCCCAGGTGTTGAAAAATTTACCGCAAAACAACAAGTCCAGGTCATTGTCGCCATCAAAATCGGCCAGATCAAATGCGCCTTTATCCATATTGTCGCTGTACAGGGTTGGCAATGACTGAAACGTCGTGTCACCCTGATTGCGAAACCAGCGCGGGTAAATCCAATGCAGCATCATGTCCATGTGCCCGTCGTTGTCCATATCGGCGGCACGCGGTGGTGTTTGCACCGGAAACTGAAATTGATAAATCTGGTCTTGAGCAGACAGGCAATAAGCGCAAAAAAGCAGCGGAAGGAGAAGACTGAATTTCATAAAAGGGAGTCGTTTTGAGTAGAATTTCCCTTTTATGTCAAACCAATCATGAAAAGTAACTTTAACTTTCAACAACTTCAACTTTCAACAACCTTCCCCCTCCCTTCCTGCTTACTCGTAGAAATACTCAATGGTATGGTTGGTATTCCATGATTTGACCGGCAAACCTTCATCGTCATATATATACTGTGTGGTGATCGGGCTGCCGTCATAATCTGCGCAGTCCCAATGTACAATCTGGCCAAATATCTGGTTGTGTACTGAATACGCTTCAGGATAGAGTTTGTAAAGACCGATCAGATAATGTGGATTGGGTGTTTCGGCATATTCTGACTTGGACAGGAAATGTTCAGCGCCGTTTTGCAGGTAAAAATCCTGTGTCTTAACGATGTTGCCGCAGCCATCTGTGGTAAATACCGTTTCATCATTGCCATTTTCAAACTTCCCCTTTTTCAAAAAGCCATCTGTTCCCCACTCGTAAAAGTATCGGAGCGGCTGATTGGTCGGGGTGCCATTCAGGTTATAAGACTGACTGGTCGTTTGTTGAATTTGGCCGTTTTGATAGGTATAGGTTTGTTGGGTATAATAATTAGGATTGTCATCCGAACGGATGATCAGTTGATCCACCTTGCCATCGGGCCGGTACATAATTTTCGTGGTGGTGTTATTTTCTCTGATCTCATCCAGATTCCCATCTGGCGTGTAAGCGTATTCAGTCGTGTAAATAGTCGGATTGAATCCTGTTCCTGGATGATTGGCGCTAAGCACCTCCTTTTTCAGTCGTTTTGAAAAAGTGCCGGGAAGGCAATTGTTTGAAGTGTCAGGATTTGGATCGGATTTCTGGCAAGAGAAGAATAACATGGCCAGGCTAAGCGGAAATAGCAGAAATTTTGTCATAAGATAATTGTTTTTTTTGGGAAGACGCGACGGTAGTCTGATTGGTTGGCAAAAAACAGATATCTATGAAAATATGACAAAATGCCTGTGCTAAAAAATGAGGGGCAATCAGAAACCAGTACGTTTTTAGTGATATTTTTTTGACTGATTTTGGATGAACCTAAGATGTTTTTTAAAGCAACAATGCCCAGGGATAGTATAAATTTGATTTTTACTGGCTTATTTAGGCTTCAAATACATCGAAAAGTGTGGTTTTTTGTCGAATGTAAGTGTGGTCACCTTTGTGGTACATCAATTTGATAGCACTAATTTTTTCACACTTTAACGTTTTCTACTATGAAATCACGGTTCTCACATTTCCCTCGGGTGGCTTTTATGCTGTTCGTTGCATTAGTCGGTGCTTCGTCGCTATTTGTAGCCTGTAACCGGGATGAAGTAGCGTCGGTCAAGCCCGCGCC